>JBDRFQ010000087.1:0-9607 GCA_043818685.1 Candidatus Eiseniibacteriota bacterium | reverse complement strand
CACCGGCGGCGGGGAGTGCCGCTCGAGCACTTCGTCCCGGTAGACGTCGATCACGACCCGGTGCGGCTTGTCGGCGACGGGAGCGAGAGCGAACACCTGGTAGCGCGCGCTCTTCTCGAGGTCCAGCACGATCTGCGCGGCGCCGCTTCGGAGCGCGTTCATGCGGATCGCGCGGACGAGGCCGTCTCCAACGCCGATCTTCCGCGTCGACCCGCGGAAGGCGGTCTTCCGGACGTCCACCGCGATCCGGTGCGGGTCCGAGAGCTGCCGGTGGGTGAAGGACGCAGGGGCGGTCAGGTCCGCGACGACTCGGGTGTGATCGGGAGCGGTCCAGAACCGCACGTTCGTGACGAGGGGAGAAGACGCGGAGGCGGAGAAGGGGATCGCCGACAGGAGGAGGCCGACGGCCAATCCGCGCCGCATCAGAGCCCCTCCTCGTCCGACACGAGGCGAATCCCCTCGCGCTCGAGGAGCGCCGCGGTCACGCCCTTCCCCTCGATCGTTCGCCCGCCCCTGCGGAGCGTCTTGCACCCGCAGGAGGGGGAACGCTCCTTGAGGATCGCTTCGGTCGCCCCGACGAGGCGCGCGATCCGGAGCACCTCGCGGGCGCCGTGCACGTGCTCGGCCGTTCGATCGACTCCGAGCACGTCGACGACCCGCGTCTTTCCGTCGAGAACCTCCTCACCCCCGCCCGACTCGATCTCCGCGGGGGAGCGCGGAGTCGGCAGCCCGCCGAGCTGCTCGGGGCACACCGGGACGAAACCGCCCTGTGCCGCGAGCCGCTTCCAGGTCGCGCTCGCCCGGGTCCCGCCGTCGAAGCGGCACTCCACGCCGACGAGGCACGCGCTGATGATCTTCACACGGCGTCCCGCCTTTCGCGCGGATTGTGCCAAAGGGCCCGGGGAGTGTCAAGAAACCGGCCGGAGATTCATTCTTCAAAGGAGTGCGTGGAGAACGCGAGGGATCGCGGCTGGAAGAGCGCCGGAAGGACGGGGATCAGGACGCGAGAACGTAGCGGAAGGGGTTCACGTTGCGGTCGTTCACGCGCACCTCGTAGTGCACGTGCGGGTTCGTCGAGCGGCCCGACGAGCCCACCGCTGCGATGACCTGCCCGCGGACGACCTCCTGCCCGTTCCGGACGAAGACCCGGTGGGTGTGCCCGTAGCGGGTCACGATGCCGTTCCCATGATCGATCTCCACGGTGAGCCCCAGGTCCCCGTTCTTCCCGGTGAACCGGACCGTGCCGCTCGCCGTCGCCACGATCGGCTCCCCGTGGCGCGAGGAGAGATCGATCCCGCTATGCATCGCCGGCCGTCCGGTGAACGGGTCCGAGCGGTAGCCGAAGCCCGCGGTGAGGCAGGCGTTCTCGACGGGAAGGACCGAGGGAACCCGCGCGATCTCGTCGCGCCTCGAGGAAAGGGCGTCCAGCACCTCGGCGAAGCTCTCCCGGAGGAGCCTCGTTTGGCGGCAGAGGGTCTCCGCGTCGGTCCGCACCTCTTTCGCGAGGAGCCCTTCCCCGCCTCCCTCCTCGAGCCCGAGGAGGTGGACGCGGGAACCGACCGCCGGCCCGCCGACGCCGACCATCCGCACGTCGTCGTCGATCGGATCGAGGTCGGCCACCGTGCGGATTCGCTCCTCGAACGAGGTCAGCTCGGCGAGATCCACGGAGAGACCGGAGAGCGTCTCCTGCATCTCCTCGATCCGGCCGCTGAGCTCCCCGTTCTGATCGGTGAGCCGCACGACGTTCTCCCGGGCGTGCGCCAGCTCGGCGGTTCGAAGGACGGCGTTCCCCGTCACGAACGTCCCGAAGAGGGCGAGCAGGAGAGCCCCGTAGACCAGCCCGACGGGGATCCGATAGGAACGGATGTTTTGGCTGGCCCTGGGGATCACGACGATCGTGATCCGGCCGGTCAGGTTGGTGTCAAGCCAAGAGAGCAAAATCCATATCCCTTAAGCGAGCCTACGAATTGACTAAGATCGGGTCGAAACTAGCCAAAGCCCGGAAAAGGTGTCAAGTCTTTTCCCGCCTCGAAAGGTCAACTGCTTTTCCCGCAATGCTTTACAGGTGGGTCCCGCCGCGCCCCGCCCAAGTCATTGTCGCGCAAAAGGGTCCGATCGAACCCACAACCGATAGCGCCCCGCGCGCGGCCCGGTACCGCGGGTTGTGGGGACGGCGTGAGCCCGGATCACGGGCGTCCGGCGAGAGGCTCCGGCGCCGGATTCGATGTCCGCCGCAGGCAACGGCCGCCGCCCGCGCTCGTGTCGTGTCCCAGAAGTACCTTGTCAATCCGGGCGAGTCATCGCGGACCCCGGAAAGGCGCGACGACGAAGGCGTATCAGAGAGATACGCCGAGGAGGAGCAACGCAGCCAGGGGCCGCGAGGGCCGACCAGCGGGGAAGGTACTTCTGGGACACGACACTAAGGTCTCACCGCCACGTACTGGGTGTACCCCTCACGGAACACGAGAAACACGATCGGCTTGCCGGGCGATCGCACCTCGCCGCGGGCCGCTTCGTAGTCCTCGAGGTTGCGGACCTCGCGCTCCCCGATCTCCTGAATGAGATCCCCGACCCGGATTCCGCCCTGCCAGGCCGGGCTCCCCGGTTCCACCGAGTAGACGAGCAGGCCGGGAAGGCCGACGAGGCCGAGGGTGCGGACGACCTCGGGCTCCTCCATCGGGTCGACAACCTCGATGCCGAGCCAGGTCTCGGACTCCGCTCTCTCCTCCCCCGCCGTCACCACGTCGGGTCGTTCGACGAGCACGACGTCCGTCTTCCGCTTCTCCCCGTCGCGCGTGAACTCGATCGCGACCCGTTTCCCCACCCGGCTCTCGGCGACGAGCATGCGGAAATCCGACACCCCTCTGATCGGGGCCCCGTCGAACGAGTGGATCACGTCCCCCCTGCTGAGGCCGCCCTTCTCCGCCGGGCTGTTCGGGATGACCTGGCCGACGAGGATCCCCTCGCTCACCCGGAGCCTCTTCCCCTCGATGATCTCCGGGGTCAGCTCCTGCGGGTAGACGCCGAGGTAGGCTCGCACGACCCTCCCCGTCGCGATCAGCTCCTCCGCGACCCTCTTCGCGAAGTTGATCGGGATCGCGAACCCGATCCCCTGGCCGGTCGGGTTGACCGCCGTGTTCACGCCGATCACGTCCCCGTGGATGTTGACCAGAGGGCCTCCCGAGTTGCCGAAGTTGATCGACGCGTCCGTCTGAATGAAGTTCTGGTAGACGGGAGTCCCGCCCGCGATGTCGAGATCCGAGCGGCCCTTGGCGCTCACCACGCCGACCGTGACGCTCCCCTCGAGATAGCCGAACGGATTCCCCACCGCGATCGCCCAGTCGCCCACCTGGATGCGGTCGGAGTCCCCGAGGCGGGCGGCATGGAAGGGGCCCTCGCCCCGGACGCGGATCACCGCGACGTCGGTGCTCGGATCCACCCCCACGACCTCGGCGGCGTACTCGCGCCCGTCGTCGAAAGTGACGCGGATCTCCTCCGCGTCCTGAACGACGTGATTGTTCGTTATGATATAACCCTTTTCATCAAGAACGAATCCGGAGGCCGAGGAAGGCACCTCGATCGATCCATCCTCCGGGAAGAACTCTCGGATCCGGTCTCTCCCCGCGACCGGGGGATGCTCGAACCTCCGGCTCGTGTTCACGTTGACCACGCTCGGCGTCACGAGCTCGGCAATCCGGACGAAAGGAGACTCGAACGTCCCGAGCGGCCCCGGCAGCGCCGGAGCGGGGAGCGGGACCTTGCGCGCTGCGGCCGGCGGCGCAGGCGGGCTCTGATCCGCCTGCGACGAGGGAGCCCACTTGCAGCTCGCCGAAACGAGAAGCCAGCAGAGGACACCGAGGGCTGCGGCCCCGGCGCCCCGGCTCCGTCCTCCGCGCGCGAACGGATCCCTGATCATCTCTCCGTTCCCTCCGGCCGGCCCGCCCCGCCCCGGCGCGACTCCTGGCGGATCTCCTCGATCTCCGCCTCCTTCAGAGTCAGCTCCTCCTCCGCCTTCCGGATGCGGGCCACCAGTTCCTTCACGACCGAATCTTCCGACACCTTCGTCTCGGGATCCCGCGTGATGAGACCGTACACCCTCTCTCCGATTTCCGCGTGGTATCGTTCCACCCGTCTCGTGATCCCGACGACGTGGAGCTTCCGGCTCGCGATGCGCGCGTAGACATCGGTTTTCTCGGCGGCGATCTGGTAGCCCTCGACGACCCCCCGCCTAACCTTGCCCCAGAACGAGTCCTCGTCGAGTTCCCCGGCTCCTCCGACCGGTCCGGGGCCGGGAGGGGCGTCCCTTCGCCTCTCTCCCGATCTCTCGTCCTGCCTTGCCTCGTCGTTCTTCCGTTCGTCCATCTGCATCTCTCCCTCGGCGTAGGGGCTTTCCGTTTGCTCCGGTCCGGACCGAATGCTACCATGCCGTCCATGCAATCGGGGAGAGAATTGAGCGAGACCGCGGGGGAAGAGCCTGTCGACGACCCCGTGTTCTTCGTGGCCGACGCCCACTTCGGCGCCGGGAAAGAGAGAGAGGAACGTCCCCGATTAGAACGCTTCCTCCGCTTCATCCGGCATCTCCGGGAGAGGGCCCGCGTCCTCTACATCGCGGGGGATCTTTTCGATTTCTGGTTCGAGTACGCCGAGGTGCTCCCCCGCGCCCCCGTCCTGGTCTTCACGGAGCTCGCGGCGCTCGTCCAGAGCGGGACCGAGGTCCGCTACGTCGCGGGCAACCACGACTACTGGATCGGCCGATTCTTCACCGAGGAGCTCGGGATCTCCGTCTTCCACGAGCCGATCGACCTCCGCCTCCAGGGGAGGCGCATCTACCTGACCCACGGGGACGACCTTACCGCGGGCCGCGACCCCGGCTACCGCTTCCTCCGGCGCATCGTGCGGAACCCGCTCGCGATCCGGGCCTACCACTGGATCCACCCCGACATCGGAATCCCGCTCGCCCGCTGGGCTTCCCACCGGAGCCGCTCGTACACGAACCGCAGGAAGTTCATCCTGAACCAGACCCTCGAGAAGGCCGTTCGCGGCAAGCTGCGCGAGGGGTTCGACGCCGTGATCCTCGGCCACATCCACTTCGCGGAGCATTTCCGCTACGACGAAGGGGAGTGCTTGATACTCGGGGATTGGATCGAGGCGTTCACCTATGCCGAGATGACGGGCGGGGCGATCACGCTGAGGCGGTTCGAAGAGTAGGCAAGAGCCGGACCCGGCGATGCGAGGCGAACCGGGGTCTCCCTCGGGGCCCGCTGCGAAAGGGGTCGCGGGGGCGGGGTGGCGCCCTCTCGGGACACGCCTCCGCTCGGGTGAGAGTGTGAAGTGGAAGGCAAGAGGGTATCTGCTACATTGCCCTGTCTCGGGAGACCCCGGCTCGCCTCGCTGGTGCGAGAGCTTTAGTAGCTCCCGATCAGTCCTGGAGTGCTCTGCCACGGTGGGTGGCGGCGGCAGGCGTCCGCGAGGAGCGCAGCCACCAAAGCACGAAGGTGCGACTGGCGAGCACCGAGCGGACAGCCGCCGACGGGACCCGCCGTTCGACGATGTTCAGCGGGTCCCGAGGGAGACCCCGGCTCGCCGAGCCCGAGAGGGCGCGGATTGAGTGCTCCCAGCCGAACGGTGTACGGATGAGCGCTTGGTGCTACTTGTCCCTGTGGAAGACGAGCGCGAAGCGGTGGACGTTCCCGAAGTCGGACTGGAACGGGACGACGGCGTACTGGATCGAGTAGAAGCCGCGGGCGACCCCGATGCCGAAGGCGTAGTCTTCTTCTTCGTAGCCCAGCTTGTAGCCGAAGCGGAACGAGATGCCGCTGGAGAGGCGAAGGTCGGCGCCGAAATGCGTGCGCGCGTTCTCGTCCTTCGTCTTTCGCGCCTCGCCGGAGACGAGGAGATCTCCGTACTCCGCCGGGAGAGGAATGCGATAGGCCGCTCCCCCTCGGAGGTCGAGCGGGAGCGAGAACCTCTCTTCAACATAGTAGGGCTCGTTCCCGACGTTCGCGATCGCCCCTCCGATCGTGAGGTTATCGACCGGCGTGTCCGCCTGGAGGCCGAAATCCACGGCGACCCCGTGCGCGCTCACCCGGTCGATCTTGCTGTAGAAAGGCTTCGCGGCGAGACCTGCCCGAAGCGGGCCCCATGCCCGCGCGTATGCGAGGGAAACGACGAGGTCGTACGCGCCGAAGTCTCCGAACGGCTCCGCGGTCGGGTCCTCCTCGCGTCTCTCGATTCCGCCGACGTAGAAGCCGGTGATCCCTGCGGCAAAGGCGTCCGCGCCCCGGTTCCAAGAGACGACCGCGTACTCCATCCGGTGGTCGACGAACCACTCCGTGTGGGCGAGAAGGAGATCCTGTCCCTGGGCCCCCCGGGTCAGCCCTGCCGGGGTCCAGTAGAGCGCGCTCGGGTCGTCCGCCACCGCCGTGTACGCGTAGCCCATCCCCGATGCGGCGACCCCCGGATCGATCAGCATCGAGCGAAGCCCGACCGGAGCGGCGCCCGCCGCGCCAGCCGCGACCAGGAGGAGCGAAAGAACAGACCAACTGCGTCTCATTCCGTACCCACTTCGGTGCTTTTCGCCCGGCAGCACCCTCGTCCGCGAGGACCGCGCGATGGGGCTCTCCCCGCCTAATCTTACACTGATCCGCCGCCCCTCACAACCGCCCCCCCTCGTCATCGCGTCACGGCGATCGTGACGAACCTCGTCTCCTCGCGAGGGGTCGATGGGCTCGCCGGCGTGAGCCACCACGGCATGCGTGCCTCGATCCGCGCGACATAGACCCCGCTCCCCGTATCCCGCGTGTCCCAGACCACCTCGCCGGTCTCCGCGGGGAGGAGCGGTTCGCTGAACTCCCTCACGAGTGATCCGTCGATCCCGTAGATCCGGACCGTGAGCTCCGCCTGCTCCCGGAGGCGGTAGTGGATCCGGGCCAATCCCTCGGGGCCGACCGGGTTCGGGTAGCAGAAGGTCTCCTCCTCGACGAGAAGGCCCTCCCCCCCCGTCGGCTCGAAGGGGGAGAAGCCGTAGGCTCCGGCGAGCCCCGGCCCGTTCCCGTACCCGCTCCACTCGATCAGCCCCCCGGACGATCGAAAGGCGAGGAGATCGAAGCTCCCCCTTTCGGAAGGGACGAAGACGTACGTCGTCTCCTCGTCGAGCGAGGCGGCCATCACGACGCCGTAGGAAGAGGTCCCCGCCGCCGAGACGGGGAAGCCCTCGAGCATCCGGCCGTCCTCGTTGGCGGCGCCGACGCTTCCGTGCCGCGTCGCGAAGACCACCTCGATCGATCCGTCCCCGTCGAGGTCGCACGCCGCCGGCGATCCGACCGGCGGATCGTACGGTGCGGCGTCCGGGCCATCCCCCACCCAGAGCGGCCACCCGGTCGACTGCGCCCCGGTGATGCTTCTTGCATGAAGCTTCCCGTCTTCGGTCCCGAGGAGGATCTCGGGGATGCCGTCCCGATCGATGTCGGCGACGGCGGGGAAGCCTGCGGACGCCGCGCCGAGATCGGCCGCGACGAGGCGCCCGCCGGCGAGGCCGGAACCCCCGAAGGTGAGCGAGCGGCCCGATGCGACCGCCACATCGTTCGAGGTCCCGTTGATTCCGCTAGGATGATGCTCCCCGACAAGATAGGAGAAGAGGACGGGAGGAGAAGGCTCGGCGCCCACGTCGACGGCCGCGGAGGCGCTCCCGACGCCGATCCGACAGAGCTTCCCCGCATCGGTCGAGGCGAAGACCGCATCCCCGAGCGCCGCGGGGCCGGTCGCTCTCCCCTCGAGGCTCGCGATCGAATCGCGCGAGGAGCCCGTCGGATCGATCAGGAAGACCGTGGTCTCCTCGTCCCGCACGATGAGCGAAACGACCCTCCCCTCGGGAGCTGCGGAGGAGAGAAACTGCCCCCCGGCGCCGGCGACCGGATCTCCCCAGACCCCGATCGTGTCGATCGCTCCGTTCGTCGCCACCCGAACGATCGATCCGTCTACCATCGGATAGTAGAGAGCGATCGGGCCGTCCGCCGCGGCCGAGAAGGCGACCGGGGCGAAGGAGACCTCGCCCGGAAGCTCGACCGGCCAACCGGCGAGCGGCTTCCCGTCGATTCCGAGGAGGCCCCCGAAGCTCGCCCCGTTCGCCGAGTCGACAAACGCGTACCCGAACCCGAGGATCCCCTGCCGCACGCTCCGGACCGGGATCGCCGGGCCGACCGTGCGGATCCCCGGGATCCGCACGGGCCATCCCTCCTGCCTCTCGCGGAACGAGACCGATAGGGTCATTACGCTCTCCGCCTCGCTCGCGACCGTGATCGTGATCCCGGTGCGCGCCCCGTAGTTCGCGTTCGTTCCGGGCTCGGTGTCCGGCCCGAACCGCGCGCGGTTCCCCACGCGCCATGAGTCGCCAGACGACCCGAAGTTCTCGAACGCGGTCGCCCTGACGTCGAGATCCTGGATCCCGTCCGCCTCCTCGAGATCGACACCCTTCCGGCCGGGGTCGGCGTTCACCGCGTTTCGCACGCGAAAATCCCCCGACTCGCGGATCTTCGCCTCGTCGATGTGCCAGATGAAGATCCCCGATCCCTCGATCGACCCTTCCGCCGGAATCGACCAGTCGAACTCCGCCCCCTCGTACGAATCCTCGAACGGGTAGAGAACACCGTCGCCGTTCGCGTCGTCGAAATCGAACGCGCCGTTTCCGTTCTCGTCCTTGTAGCGGTTCTCGACGAGCCAGTACTCGTCCTCATTGATCGGGATCTCGAGGATCTTCACGTCTGAATCCGCCCGCTCGACGAGATGGAGGGCGATCGTCGTGTCGCGCGTGAGAACGAGCGGCTCCTCCCATCCAAGAAAGACCTTCGTCCACGCGCACGGGTGCGGCGGGAGGATCCCCCCCGAGTTCCAGAGACCGGTCCCCATGATTCCGAAGCTGCCGATCCCCTGCGACGAGGTCCCGTCCTCGGAGTCGGTGTCGAAGAGGGAGGGCGCGCCGAGAAGCCTCCCCATCATGTGCGCGGCGACGCCGAGGACCCACTGCGCGAGAGGCTTGCCGCCGAACGCGTCCTGCGTCTCGCTCTCGGGGAGGATCACTCCTTCGTGTACGAAGAACGTGTCCCCCGCTCCCGTTCGATCGCCGGTCGGAATGCCTCGATACGAGTCCTCCCTCCCCGAGTCGGCGAACGCCTCGGCGAGATCGGCGAGGGCCAGGAAGGCGGTCCAGATGTCGCCCGGCGAGTCGCCGAGCACGTCGGTCTCCTCGCCCGCCCCGGCGTGGAAGACGAAGATCCCGTCGTACGATGCGAAATCGACAAGCGGGTCGGCGAGCGCGACCGCGTCGCGGAGGAGGGCGGACTGCCGGCGCGTCGCCTCCTCGTTCTCGCCGTAGAACGCCATCGTCTCCGGCGCGGTGAAGACCGTGTCGGGGACCGTCGCCTCGATCCGGAGCGTGCCGTCGGAGACGGCGTCGTAGTACTGCGAGAGGTAGCGGAGCTGCTCGCGGAAATACCGTGCGTCATGCGGGATCAGCAGGATTTCCGGGAAGAGCGTATCCCCATAGATCGCCTCGTTCGCGTCCAAGACGTCGCCGAACGTGCCGTTTCCCGTCGTGGCCGGATCGAGGTCC
>JBDRFQ010000086.1:0-10928 GCA_043818685.1 Candidatus Eiseniibacteriota bacterium | reverse complement strand
AAGGTCTCCAGCTCCCTCCGCTCCAGGTCCGTCAGCACCAGAGGGACCCGCGGTCTCCCCACTCGCGACTTGTGCCCCATCGGTCCACCTCCTTCAAGAGATGAACTCATTATAACCGATATTTACGGGACACGACACTAGGGCACGGTTCACAAAGGTATCTGGTGCCACGCAGGTGTGCGAGAGGTACCTGGCACCTTTATGAATCCCGTGCGAGAAACTCCGCCACCGCCCCGTAGAAAGCGTCCGGGTTGTCTTCCATGAGGCCGTGGCCGCTGTCGGGGATGCAAAGGACATCGACCCCGCCGCCCGCGAGCGCGCGCGAGAGATGCGCCGGGATCGGATGCTCGTTGTCGTAGAGGTAGAGCCTCGCCGAGCGGAGCGCGAGGAAGCGGCCGAGCAGGTCCCCCTCGTCGGAGAGGTGCACGAGATCGGCGGCGCTTCTCCACATCGCGCGCGCGGTCGTCCTTTCCAGTGACTCGTAGTAGGTCGAGGCGGGGCCGAGCGCCTCGGGGCCGCCGGGCCGGAGCGCTCTCTTCAGCGCCTCAAAGCCGCTCGCCTCGTATGCCGCCTCGTCCTTCTCGATCATTCGCCGGCTCATGAAGCAGTCCTCGGGGATCAGGTTCCCGACGGCGGAGACGAAGTGCGTCACCTCTCCCTTCCATCGTTCGGCGAGGAGGACGCCGATCGCCCCGCCCATGCTGTGCCCGACGATCGCGATGCGCGCGAGACCGGCCGATCGCGCGAGCGCGGAGACCGCATCGGCCTGCTCTTCCATGGTGAATGCGAAGCCGTCCGGAGCGGGGCTCTCACCGAAGCCGGCGAGATCGGGGAAGAGCATCGCGCGCCCGCGGAGCCGCGCGTCGTCAGGGGCGTGACGGAAGCAGCGGCCGTACGAACCGAGCCCGTGGATGAACACGAGACCCGGCTCGAACCCGGGCACCCGGGCGTGCGCGAGGAGAGCGGGTGAACCGTGCATCATGCGACAGCCGGCCCGGGCGGCCCGATCCGCTATCGGAGGGCCGACCCGAGATAGTACGGCCAGAGAACGATCGCCAGCAGGGCCTTGCCGAAGGCGAGGTGCGCGTATCCGATCGTGAAGAGCCAGAAGGCGAACCAGACCGGACCGACCAAGCCGGCGATCTCCATCTTCCCCTGAACGATCTTCTTCTCTTCAGCCATCCCGAGATCCTCCTTCACGTGCGGGCCGTCTGCGTTCGCGCCGCCGGCGCCTCGAAGGGGGGGGTGAAGGGCGAGGTTTTCGCCCTACGCGTACTTCAAGACGATCGCCTGCAGCGTGTCGGTGATGTCCTCGGCGCGGTCCGTCGCCTTCTCGAGGATGGTGTAGATTTCGCTCCACTTCATGCCGCGGATCAGCGTTTCCACCGAGTGGGGCCCCGAGTTGTAGCGCTTGGCCAGCGCGACCCGCAAGACCTCGTCCGCCTGGTTTTCAAGCGCGTGGATCTCCTGGGAGATCTCCAGAATCTCCCGCATCTTCTTCCGGTCCCGGAGCATGCCGAGGCCCCGATTGATCTGCTCCGACTGGCGGAGGATGATCTTCCCGAACGCGCTGGCCGTCCCCGTGATCTCCTGGATGGAGTAGGCCTGGACGCGAACGGAAGCCGCCCAGACCTGATCGACCACGTCGTCGATGCGCCGGAGCAGGAACGAGATGTCCTCCCGGTCGAACGGCGTGACGAACGTCCGATTGAGCTCGTCCATTCCCTTGTGGGTGATCTCGTCTCCCCTGTGTTCCAGTTCGTGGATGTGGGCCAGCTTGCGATCGACATCGGCGTAGTTCGCCAACAGTTCGTTCAACGCGCGCGCCGCCTCCACCATGTTCTCGCCGGCCTCCTCGATCAGGTCGTAGAAGCGGCGGTTCTCCGGAACCAGGCTGAGTCGCATGTCCATACCTCCCTAATGCAAACCGATCCATCGGAAGAAGATGACGGATAGATACCCGAGAATCCCGCAAATGGGGAACGTGAGCACCCAGGCGGAGACGATCTCTCCCGCGACCCCCCAGCGAACCGCCGAGAGCCGTCGGGTCGATCCCACTCCCATGATCGCAGTCGAGATCGTGTGGGTGGTGGAGAGGGGAATGCCGAAGCGCGAGGCGATCTCGATCACGGTCGCCGCCCCGGTCTCCGCGGCGAACCCGTGGACCGGTTCGAGCCTCGTCACACGGGTGCCGAGCGTGCGGATGATGCGCCACCCTCCGACGGCCGTTCCGATCCCCATCGTGCCGGCGCAGAGAAGGATGACCACGATCGGTACGTGGAACTCCGAGATGAGCCCGCCCGCGTAGAGGGTGAGCGCGAACGCCCCCATGAACTTCTGCGCGTCGTTCGAGCCGTGCGAGAAGGCCATGAACGCGGCGGAGAAGATCTGGAGACGCGAGAAGATCGTCCGGATCCTGCCGGGAGGCGTCTTGTAGAACAGGCGGTAGACGAGGGTCATGAGGAAAAGGGCCACGCCGAACCCGAGGAAGGTCGAGAAGAGGAGCCCAAGACCGACCTTCTGCCACCCCTCGGCAAGCAGGATCGAGGGCCCCTTCACGGCGAGGCCGGCGCCGGTGAGCCCCGCGACGAGCGCGTGGCTCTCGCTCGTCGGGAGCCCGTACACCCACGCGAGGGTGCTCCAGAAGATGATCCCGACCATCGCCGCCCCGACCGTCGCTGGGGTGACGAAATCGGGCTCGATGATCCCCTTCCCGATGGTCGCGGCGACTGCCGTCCCGGAGAGCGCCCCGAGGATGTTGAGGCCGACCGCCATGACGACGGCCGCGCCGGGCGAGAGAACGCGGGTCGATACGACGGTCGCGATCGAGTTCGGCGCGTCCGTCCAACCGTTGACGAACTCCGCCCACAGGATGAGAAAAAGAACGAACAGGATGCCCGGCGTCAGCAACTGCAAGGTCGGTCCTTTCGTTGAGAGGGAGCGGTCCGGCTGATACTCCCCTCGGTCTTCTGGCGTCTCGCGTAGGTCGGATGTGTCGGGCGCCGGAGGAGCGGGGTCCCTCCCGGCGCCTGAGATTCTAGCGGACCGGGGGACTGCCGTCGACTCTCCGGTTCGTTGAGAATTCGTTTGGATAGCGCTGGAGGGGCCTGTCGCGCAACTTCTTGCCGGACAGGGAATTATGCGACCGTTCGCTACCGGACCTTGACCATCCGCCGGGTTCGCATCTCGTGGGCGCTCTCGATGCGGGCGAGGTAGACGCCCGCCGCAACCGTCCGCCCGCGGGCATCGCGCCCGTCCCACATGACCTCGCTCGGACCGGCGGGGAACCGCTGCGACTCCAGGCGTCTCACGAGACGTCCGGACGGCTCGAGGATGAGAAGAGACGCGCGTCCCCCCGACGGCATGAGGAACCGGAGCGTGGTGCTCTCCCGGAAGGGATTCGGCGAGTTGGGCGCGAGGTAGAGGGCGAGCCGCCCGGCCCCCTCGTCGACGGCGACATCTTCGGGCTCGAAGTTCATGATCGTGATGAGCCCGGGGTCGCTGACTCCGAGATCGTAGGGGGCGCCGGAGGCCTGCTCGATCCACGGGCACGGCTTGATCCCCCACCCGTGCGCCTGACGTTCCGCATTGATCATCTCGCGCCCGCAGTACTCGTTCGTCACCGGGTCGGTCGTGAAGAAGAGCGAGTTCGGCGTCCCCTCCGGGTAGGTCAGCCAGGCCTGCGCCGGATTGGTGGGTCCTCCCGTGTAGGTCGCTCGAAGGGCGCAGGTGACGATGAGGCGAGTCTTCTCTTTTACGTACGAATCCGCGTTCAGCGTGAGCATCCCGGGGATGTTGCCGCAGAGGCTCTGCGGATCGCACGAGCCGTAGTGGTTCTTCAGCGCGATCGTGATCTGATTGCTCGGCTCCGTGTGGCTCTTCAGAACCGGGACGTTGATGACGTGGTCGGCGTCGAGGATGTGCCGGGAGAGGTCGTATCCCGGAACCGCCTGGTGGCCCGAGCCGGACGCGTTGTTGTTGCTGCAAAGATAGGCGGTGTGCCCGTTGAAGGTGAACTCCGAGGCGACATACCCGTGGCCGCTGATCGGGTCCTCCTCGCGATCATAGATCGTCACCCTGCTCACGTCGTAGGTTCCCCCCCGCATGAGCGAGAGACCGGAGACGATCCCTCGAACGACCTCCCACCGAGAATCAACCGAGCCGATGCAGTTCACCTTGATCGCGATCGTCGAGCCGTCGTGCAGACCGGGGAAAAGCGATTCGAACGCGGCGTCGTCGTTGCTGATCCGGGTGAGGGCGCGCACGCCGAGGCGGACGTTCTCTTCCACGACGAGCTTGTCGATGGTGGACGTGTGCCCGTTCATGTCCGCGTCGCGCAGGATCGCCATCCGCCCTGGAATCGAGTTTCCCCTTCCCGCCGTGAGGCGAGGCCCAAGCGAGGCGAGCCTCTCCGCCCAAGCGGGCGAGCGCACGGCGGCCAGGGCGCCCAGAGCGGTGATCTTGAGGAACTCGCGGCGGTTTGGAAAGCGAGAGCCTCTCGCGGAGGCAGCCGAATGATCGCGTCTGTTCATGTTGCTCATCTCCTGCGAGGTCTGTTCGGTATTGGAGCCCGTCGGCGCGACGGCCGAATCATGCCGGCAACTGTATCACGTTTGCGGCGTTCCGTCGCGGCCGCGGTTCCCGGTGCGCGCCTTTCCGCATCGGCGCAAGGCTCATGCCCGAAGCTGGACGCGAATGCGGAAATCGTGTTCCGTGGACCATCCATCCGACCGAGCTTCCGGACGCGCGTCCACGTCCGCCTCGGAGCGCCCGAGCGAGTAGTCGAGCTTGACGGTCAAGACCCTATGAGGATGGGCGCTGACCGAGACCGAGACGGTTTGCCTGCGCGACTCCGCCCGGTCCGCGGATGCCCCCCCGGAGAGGTCCTCGGAGCGCGTCCAAGAGAGGGAGCCGCCGAGGGTGGCGTCCAGGCGCCAGAGTGCTCGACGCAAGGTGATCTGCCCCAGAGGATTCCACGTGTCGATCCGGTCGCCGAGCCTCCGGTCCCGGTTCTCGGTTCTTTGTGCCTCAAGCGATAGGTAGGTGAGGAATCCGCCGCCCCAGACCTGCTCCCACAGCCCGGAGAAGCGCCTCCGGTCCGTCCGTTCCGTCCCCCGGTCCGCGTCGTCTCCGATCAGCCGGACCGTCACGAGCCCGCGGGAGGGCCGGATCTCGAAACGGCTCTCGATCCTGCGCTCGGTCCCTTCGGTAGAGAGGCCTTCCCGCGTCGTCCGGTCGCTCTCCGTCTCCCAGCGCTCGACAAGACGGAGCCAGGAGACGAGCTGAACGCGCATTTCGTACGCCTCGCTCCGGGAGCGCCGTCGCTCCGCCGAGCCCGCCGTCTCTCTCCACAGGCCGCGAGCCCCCGGCGCGGAGGACCCGGGCTCTCCCTGTTCATCGTCGTCGTTTCCGAGATCGACTCGAAACGAGAGAGGCGAGAACATCCGGGCGATTCTCCCCGGGTAGAGCTGGATGGTGGCCAGAAGGAAGCGCTCGATGCCGTATCCCTCGCTCGATCCGCTCGGTCTCCAGAAAAGGTCGCGGCTCGCCTCGTACCGAAGGAAAGCATCTACGCTCGCATGCGGCTGCGAGTAGAGCGTCGCGTCCGCCTTCTGGCGGAGCCGGATGTCGCGGCGTTCCTCCTTCGCGCGCGTTCTCCGGTCTTCGAACGCGAGGTTCCAGGAGAGGGGGAAGCCCGCGGATCCGTTGAACCGCGCGAAGAGGTGGTCGGTCACGCTTCCGGCTCGGGACGCCGTCCGGTCGTCCGCGCTCTCCTCGTCCCTCTCCCGATCGCTCCGCTGGAAGAACGTTCGAAGCCAGACTCGTTCCATTCCGAAGGGCGTGAGCCCCGCCTGGTCGGGAGAGATTTCGAGCTCCGCCCGGGTCACCCACTTCTCGCTTCGAAGGCCTTCTCCGCCCTGGAGGACCCTTCCCCTTCGAAGCTTCAGGTTGGGAAGCCCGGAGCGGGAGAGGCGGATGCTGCCCGTAAGGGAAGAGACCTCCCCGAATCCGGCGGACGCGGAGTCCGAGGGATCGGGCCCGGCGCCGTCTTCCGCGGCGGCGCGGTCGGCGAGGGTTTTCTCCCACTCGACTTCCGCCTGGAGCTCCCGCGTGAGGTTCCACCGGCCCCACGCCTTCGACTCCTCTCGGAGCCTGCCGACGAGAGTCCGCCGGTTCTCGAACGAGGCGAAGTCGGAACCCAGGTTCCGGTGGGACGCGGAGACCTCGACCTCGCGGTAACGCCCGCGGAGCTCCACGCCGCTCGCGATGTCCCTGCGTTCTTCCGCTCCGTCTCGCGCCTCGTGCGCCGAGTCCGTCGAGCCCTCCGCTTCGCTCCAAGAGAGCTCCGGGGCGAGGCGGAGGAAGCGGCTCTCGTCCTTCCATTCGAGCCGCGCGTTGAGGTTCGCGTTGACCGCGGCTTTGCCCTCGCGATCGGTCCACCGCGAGGCGTTGGCGCCCAGGAACAGACGGTCGTCCGGCGCGAGACCGAGCTGTCCCCCCACGATGTTCCCCTCGTCGGTCTCGCCGCCGGCCTCGTACTCGTAGTCGACCTCGATGACCGTGTCGTCGTCGAGGAGGATGTGCTCGAAGAGAATGAAGAGACCCGACTTGGCGAGGAAGGAGTAATCGACGTCCGGCTCCAAGAGGGTTCGATCGACGAGAATGCGCTCGGACCCCGGCACCACGTCGCGATGCGCGAGCCGGAGGATGCTCTGGCTCGTCTGGTAGGAGCAGGCGATCGCGTACCGGCTCACGGCGGCCTCCTCGTACGTCTCCGGCGGAAAAGGGAGGCTGTCCGGAAAGCGCAGGTAGCCGGTGATCGGGCTGAACGCTTCCGGATCGGCGAGTCCGTCTGCGTCCGCATCGAGCCCGAAGACGCGGAGGTAGTCGGTTCCCGAGGCGTCCGCCCGCTCCCCGGTCGAGTCGACGATCGCGACGACGAGGGATCCGGGGTTCGGGCCGACGGCGATTCCGTAGTGATTGCGGGCCCACGCCTCCGTGAGATCCGCTTCGGCTCCGGTCGGCGGCCCGTTCTCCGGCGAGCGTACGGCGACCAGACGCCCGCTCTCGCCAAGAGGCGCCTCGAGGATGATCGTCCGCCCGCGCGGCCCGAGAACATACTCCTCGTTCGGCCGGAGGAGGTCCCATGACCCGTCGTTTCCGGCAAGAACCAGGCGATCCGTGTTCGCGTCGTCGGTGGAGGGATCGGCATCGTCGACGAAAAGCTTCATCGATCGAATGTCGTCGTCCGGCCAGTCTTCCGGAACGGCGAAGACCGCGCGGCGGGCGAAGTCGATGTCGCGCAGCGATCTTTCGACCGAAAGATTCCCGCCGCTGAAGACGTCCCGCCCAGGGAGGGTTCGCCTCTTCCCCGCCCATGCCTCGGCGGTAAGAAGGCGCCTCCGCGCGATTTCGGTGCGGCCGCCGTACTCGACGCGCACCTCGCCCCCGCGGACGCCGGCGCCCGGGCTGAGGTTCGAGTTGAAGATCTGAGGGTCGATCTCCCCGGCGGCGGCCGACCGGAGAATGTCGTCCCTCCCTCCTCGGTAGAGAACCTGATACGCGGCGTTCTCCGGATCGGTCGTGTCGTAGAAGCCGGTCAGCGAGCGCTCGCGGCCGAGCCGCCCGTTCAGCACGAGGTCGGTGCGGGTGTCCGTGACGAGATTGCCGAACCCCGTTTTCCCCGCCTCGTTCTCGACGAAAACCGTCGTTCCCCCCTTCAGGGCGAGCGATGTCTCCGGGGAGAGACGGAGGCCCAGGCCGGATTCGTCGAGCCCGAGGCGCCGTCTCCCGCGCTCCGGTTCGGAGGCGCCGCCGGGGCGGGCGAACGGCCGGACCCGGTAGGTGAAGAGGCCGGGAGCGGCGCGTCCCTCGGAGAGCCCGTACACGATCGCGTCCCGCCCGAGGAGGACGAGGGTGGCGCCGTCCCAGAACATGCGCGTCGTCTCCTCCGGCGCAAGAGGCACGCTCGCCGTGAAGTCCAGCCAGCGGGCCGCTTCCTTCTCGTAGACCGCGAACGCGCTCTCCGTCGCGACCCAGATGCGATCAGGCTCGAGAGCGAAGGCGAGGATCCGATTTCCGGGCATCTCGCTCATCGATTCGTCGAGCCGCCAGATTCCGGAATCCGCCGCGTAGTGCCAGAGGCCGGCGTCGGTGCCGAGCCAGAGATCCTCTCCCTGCAGCAGAACCTGCCGCACGCGCGCGTCCGGAAGCTCGGCGCCCGCCTGGAAGCTCGTCCAGGTCTGGAGGTCTTTGTCGTATCGGGCGACCCCGCCGTCGGTGATCGCCCAGAGGAAACGAGCGCTCTGCCTGAGGGCGATCGCGCGGGGCGAGCGGAGGCCCCCGAGCTCGGTGTCGACGCGGACGCTCTCGGTCTCTTTTCGATACTCGGCGACTCCGCGATCCAGCGCGAACCAGACGGTCTCGTCTCCGACGGCGACGTCGAGAACCGGCCCGAGCGGCTCGCCGGAAGCGCCGCGCAGAGTCTCCCACTCGAGAACGTAGAGATCAAAACGCGCGGCTCCTTCATCCGTGCCGGCATATGCGTAGTCTTCGTCCGATTCCACGTCGTACACCGTGCGGCCGGGATAGCCTTCCCCCGCGGCGTAGCGGCGCCAGTCGTCGAACCTGGCGTCGGAGAACGCCGCGCCGTCGCCCGTGACCCAGACCGCTCCGCCGGCGAGCGCGAGCGCATGAAGCGGCGCGCCGGGAAGTCCCTCCTCCGGGGTGGTGAGGATCCACGTTTCCGATTCCGGCTGCAGGCGGTGGAGCGCGTCGGGGGCGAGGACCATGATCCGATCCTCGAACGACTCGATCCGGCTTCGCAGGTCTCCGGGCCGCGAGGCGGCGAGAGGCTCCGCGGCGGGGCCCCGAGCGAAGAGCGGGGCGGGCGCGGCCAAGAGGGCGGCCGAGGCGAGCGAGCCGAGAAGAACGCGCGCGAGGAGGAGCGGCGGGAGTCGAGGGGTCACGGCGCTTCCGCGGCTTCGGTCGTTCTCCTCATTCGATCCCTCTGTTGGGCCGCCCGGCTGCGCGCGCGGCCGGGGCGGCAAACGGGCGCATCATCCGAGCTACCCGACCTCCTCGACGCGGATTGCCTTTCGGTCGAACGTTCCCAGGCCGTGGGCGGCGGCGTGCCGGATGTAGCCGACATGGCCCGGCAGGAGGGTCTGCCCGTTCCAAGAGGAGAGGCCGACCCCGTAGGCGTCGACGGCCACCGGGTCGATCCCCGCGACGACGGCGCCGAGCATCTCCACGTCGCCTGGCCCGGCGGGGCCGCCCGTCTTGAGAACGCTCTGGGCATCGAGCACGGTGAGGTTCGGCCGGAGCGCGGTCCCGAGATCGGCGATCCCCTGGTGGAGATCGATCTCCTGATGAAACACGTTGCGATCCCAGACGAGCCCCATGAGGTTCTTGAGGCCCAAACTGACGGCGGTCGCCGCGTGCGACTTCGCCGTCGGCGCGTTGATGAAGACGTCCGCCTTCTCGAGAAGCACCGGGATCTCGGCTTTGCGGAGGGCTTTGCCGCCTGGAATCTCGATCGCGCGATACGCCTTCCGGTCGTCGAGGGAAACGAGCTTGGCCTCGGAGAAGGGGGCCACCGCTGCCCGCGTCCCGGAGACTTCGAAGCAGGTGTCCGGGTCCTGCATCGTGTGATCCGCCACGAAAACCCGGCGCGCCCCGGCCTCCAGGCAAAGCGCGATGAGCGACGCGACGACCTCGGGATGGGTCGTGGCGCCCCACTCGGGAGGGCTCGGGAAGCTCGCGTTCGGCTTGATCAGGACGACGGCGCCGGAGGGGACGAAGCGCCCGATGCCGCCGAGGGCCGCGAGAGCCCGTCGCGTTGCGTCTTTCGCGTCTCCGCGGGCGAGGGCGATTTCGGGGAAGCGGGCCGCTTTCTCCGGGGAGACGGGCTCCTCGGCCCGGGCGCCGCCGATCCACGGGAGCGCGACCCCGCCCGCGAGGGCGCCGATTCCGAATCGGAGAAACCGCCGGCGGTTCATGACCTCGTGATTTCCCCGTCGATATGCGTGGCGAAGAGAACCGCCAGGTCCTTTGAGTCCTGGGTGCCCGTGCTGATTTCCACTTGCACCGAGTAGCCCTCTCTTCGAAAGAGAATCGTGTAGGCGAAGAGGGACGTCAACCGATGGTCCTCGTCGCCGATCACGCCCGCGTTCTCCCAGGTGCTCTCCGCGGTCAGCTCCTCCTGGAGAGAGGCGGCGTTCTCGCTGGTTTCAACATCCATGATCCACACTTGAATGGTCGCGCTCGTCCCGCCGACCGTCCCCGAGTACAGCTGTTCGACCATCTCGCGGAAGCCGTTGTTCGTGTAGATCTGCCACCCGCCGTTCACGATTTCCCTGAGTCCGTCGGCGTCGGTCGCCGTGCTCGGGTTTCCGTTCTCCGGCATCCCCTCGGTTCCGGGCGGGAGGAAATCCTCCGGGTGCCGGAGGACGGTGTCCGTGCCTCCCTCGTCGTCCCCGCCGCACCCGAGGGAAAGGAATGCCGGCAGGATGAGAACGCAAAGCACGATCAGAACGCGGGCGAGGTGATGCGAGCGGCCGATCCGGAGCTCGCCTTCCTCTTCTCTCGCGGGTCGGGTTCTCACCGATTTCCTCCTCGCCGGTCTCCGGGCGCCGGCCGGCGGCTCGAGGGAAGCACCGGATCCGCCGCAGGCGCGGGTCTCATGAGACGGCTTCGCCCATCCTATCACCGGGAGGCCGTCTCTTCAATCCGCCGGGCCGGGCCGCCGATTCTCGCGGCTCAGGCGGTAGACGACGAGGCCGATCGGGATGAATCCGCACGCGGCGGCGGCGACCCACGGGCGGTAGCGCACCGCGGCGACGATGAGGAACACGCAGGCGAGCGAGAAGAGAACCGCGGGACCGGGATAGCCGGTAAGGCGGTACGGCCGGGGAACGCCCGGTTCT
>JBDRFQ010000085.1:0-4397 GCA_043818685.1 Candidatus Eiseniibacteriota bacterium | reverse complement strand
AAGGTCTCCAGCTCCCTCCGCTCCAGGTCCGTCAGCACCAGAGGGACCCGCGGTCTCCCCACTCGCGACTTGTGCCCCATCGGTCCACCTCCTTCAAGAGATGAACTCATTATAACCGATATTTACGGGACACGACACTAGTGCAGGATATCCCCGATCCGTCCGATCCGCGGGCGTCTTCGCGTCTTGTCCCACGACCAGTGGATCACCTCGGCCTTGCCGCGGAGCAGCCTCTGATCGAGCGGCCCCCAGAAACGGCTGTCGTAGCTCTGGTTCCGGCTGTCGCCGAGCACGAAGACGTGCCCCTCGGGGACCGTCAGGGGGCCGAAGTCGGCCTGGGAGGGGGGCGGGCCCTTGAGCAGGACGTAGCCCTCGTCGATCGCCCCGCCGTCGATGAAGACGCGGTTGTCGCGGATCTCGATCTCCTCGCCGGGGAGAGCGACCACGCGCTTGATGTAGTCCTTGTCGTCGGTCGGCGACCGGAAGATCACGATCTCGCCGCGGTGAGGCGATCGCCCCTTGATCTTGTATTCCGTAAAGGGAATCGGAGGCCCGTAGATGAACTTGTTGGCGATGAGGAAGTCGCCGACGAGCAGCGTCTCTTCCATCGACCCGGACGGAATCTGGTATGCCTGCACCACGAAGGTGCGAAGGAAAAGGACTGAAAAGACGATGAAGGCGAGGTCTTTCAAACGGGCCCAGAGGCGGGTCCGCCAGGGGGGGGAAGGGGCCGGCGTCCCCGTCGCGTTCTCCGGGGGATCGTTTGTCGCGGTTTCGGTCGGCTCCATTGCTCTCTCCTCCATGCCGATTGTACGCCCTCCGGCAGTCATCGGTTCCGTTGGACGCCCAGACACCATAACGCGAAGGGCCCCGTACGCGCAACCGCGCCCCGAGCTTGACGGGCGGGACCGCCGCGGATTATGCTTATCAAGGGAACTCAGCCTCCCAATCCCCTCGAGGCCGGCTCCCCTTCCCTTATCGGACTCGATTCATCGGGTGAAAGGAGCGGATTCATGAGCAGCCCCGGAAAGCTCATCGCGCTCGGCCTGTTTGCGAGCGGGCTCTTCTGCGCCTCGGCCATCGGCGGGGAGAGGCCGGAGCACGTCCGCTGCGCCACATCCCTTTCCAGGAGGAGAAGGTGGAGGCGGCCCGGAACTTCGTGCGGCCCTCGAGGGGCGGGCCGTCGACCGCGCTCGCGCCCCGCAAGACGATGACGCCCCCGCCCGATCCGAACGTCGGCGATTCGTGGGACTGGTACATCTGGATGCTGAACGGACAGCCCCAGGCGGTGATCCGCTCCTGCACGGTCCGCGGCGAGGGCGCGAGCTGCTATGTCGTCGTCGAGGACAGCCAGTGGAACGTGAACGTGAACCAGGAGCAGGTCGATACGATTCTCGCGCGGTTCGAATCGCACACGCCGGGGCCGTACCCGGACCTCGGGATCTACGATCTCGACACGCTCGCGTTCGGGCTCCCGCCGGACGAGCTCGACAACGACCCGAAGATCTACATCCTCTACTACGATTTCGACGTGCCGTCGGACGGCTTCTTCTGGTACTTCGACGAGTACCCGGACGGGACCGTCCCCTACGCCTCGAACGAGTGCGAGGTGGTCTACATCAACTGCAGCGACTACGACGTCGCGGGGGAGTACCTGCTCGCCGTGGTCGCGCACGAGTTCGAGCACATGATCCACTGGAACATGGACGAGGACGAGGACCTCTGGGTCGACGAGGGGTGCGCGGAGCTGGCGATGTGGCTCTACGGCAACCCCGACTTCATCTCCGGGTTCAATCAGAATCCGAACGATCCCTTGGTCACCTGGGGATACAACTGGACCGACTACATCCAGACCTACCTCTGGACCCTCTACTTCTACGAGCAGTACGGCGGCATCCCCTCGATCCGGCGGGTCGTCGCCGAGCCGCGGAATTCCACCCTCGGCTACGACTTTGTTCTCTCCTCGCTGGGGTACGGAGTCGACTTCACCGATGTCTTCGGAGACTGGGTGGTCGCGAACTTCCTCGACGACACGACGCTCGCCGACGGGCGCTACGGCTACGTGGGAGACGACCTGCCGCCGTTCATCGCCGTCAACCACTCGACCTACCCGGTGGGCCCGGTCAACACGAACGTCGCGATCACGGCGTGCAAGTACCGCCGCCTGACCGACGGGTCGCCGATGGACCTCCACTTCGACGGCTCCGACGACGCGGCGTGGAAGCCGCGGGTGATCTACTACTCGAACGGGGTTCCAGTCGACGTGGGGGAGATCCCCCTCGACGGATCGAACGCCGGAACTGTCTTTCTCTCCGGCTTCGGCATCGAGCACGACACAGTCGTCGCCGCCTTCGCCCACGCCTCCCCCTCGGGATCCAACTCGATGAGTTTCTGGACCGCGTGGAGCACCGGTGTGGAGGCCGGGGCCGTTCCCCTCGCGCGTCTCGAGCCGAACGCCCCGAACCCGTTCAATCCGTCGACCGAGATCGTGTTCTCGCTCGAGAGGGACGGAGAGGCTGTGCTCCGCATTCACGACGCTGCGGGACGCGTCGTGCGGACGCTCATCGACGGTCCGGTCCCGGCGGGCGAGCAGCGGGTGGTCTGGGACGGCAGGGGGGAGGGCGGGCTCGACCTTCCGAGCGGCGTGTACTTCTATCGTCTTGACGCGGACGGGACGAGCCGGGCGAGGAAGATGACGCTGGTGAGGTGAGAGCCGGCTCGTCGCATCGATCACCAGGAGACGGCCCGGGCGCCATGAAAGTCGTCGTCGTGATGCCGGCCCGGAACGCCGAGGCGACGCTGGAGAAGACCGTTCGGGACATCCCCAAGGGGTCGGTCGACGCGATCGTTCTCGTGGACGATGTCTCCACGGACCGGACGGCGGAGATCGCGCGGCGGCTCGGCCTCCGGACGATCGTCCTTCCGGAGCGCTCCGGCTACGGCGGGAACCAGAAGCGCTGCTACGACGAGGCGCTCGCCGCGGGCGCCGACATCATCGTCATGGTTCACCCGGACTACCAGTACGACTCGAGGCTGCTCCCCTACATCATCGGCTTCGTCAGGGACGGGGTCTGCGACGTCATTTTGGGTTCCCGCATCCGAACGAGGGGCGAGGCGCTCGCATCCGGAATGCCCGTCTACAAGTACTTCGCCAACCGGGTCCTCACGCTGGTGGAGAACCTCGTGCTCGGGCTCAACCTCTCCGAGTGCCACACCGGGTACCGGGCCTACCGGCGGGAGGTGCTCGAGCGCGTTCCCTACCGCCGGTTCGCCGACGGTTTCGTTTTCGACAGCGAGTTCCTCGTTGCGATCGCCGCCCTCGGCTACCGCATCGCCGACGTCCCCGTCCCCTGCCGCTACTTCGACGAGGCCTCGCAGATCCGCTTCCGTGAGAGCGTGAGGTACGGTCTCGGAACCCTCGGGGTTCTCGCCGCCTATCTCCTCCACCGCGCGCGCATTCGCCGCGACCCGCGCTTTCTCCCGCGGTAGCGATCCAGGCCGGCGCCGCCCCCGCAGGCGGGCGAATCGTGTTATAATCATGCGAACGCGAGGCCCAGCAGCCGGGCTCCCCAGTCCGCCGGCCCTCGGGCCCGACCTTTCACGCCGCCTGCGATCGAAGTCGGGAGGCCGCCCGATGCGGGGAGTCCGGAACAAGCGACGCGCCGCGCGATGGGGTGCTCCCCTTTCCCACCCGCGTGCGCTTCTTCTCTCGGCTCTCCTCCTCGCGGGCGGTTCCCGGTGGGCCCTCGCGGACCATCTCCTCACGCTGCGGATCGAGGGGCCGGGGGGCGTTCCGACCGAGGCGCGGCTCTCGGTGATCGGCGCGGATTCTCAATCCTATCGTCCCCTTCCCGATTCGATCTCCCTCTTCTTCGAACCGCTCGGCGGCTACTTCTACGCGGACTCGAGCGCCGCGATGCACGTTCCGGCCGGCCCGACCCGGATTCGCGCGTCGAAGGGGCTCGAGTTCCGTTCGATCGACACGACGGTCGCCGTCGTCTCGGACACCGTGATCGTCGCGGCGATGGAACGATGGATCGAGCCGAGGTCCCAGGGCCTTGTCGGCGGCGACGTACACGCGCACCTTCTCCATGATCCGGTCGTCTACCATCCGGACGAGGCGGCGGCGGCCCGCGTCGTGCGGGCCGAGGGGCTCCGCGTGGCGCACTTCCTCGACAACGGATATCTGTTCACTGGTCAAGTAAGCGCGCACTGCGACACAACCGCGACGTTCTTCTGCTCCGAGGAGTACCGGAGCCCGATCTTCGGCCATCTCTCGCTTCTCGGCATCGACTCCCTTCTCCTGCCGTTCGGCGGCTCGCTCGGCTGGCCCCTGAACGCCGAAGTGGTGGAGCGGGCGAGAGGACACGCGCACTCCCTCGCGACCTACGCTCACC
>JBDRFQ010000084.1:0-5309 GCA_043818685.1 Candidatus Eiseniibacteriota bacterium | reverse complement strand
CTGCGGAGGCGCGCGGCGAAGGGTCGACGAGACGACAAGAACCCGGGCGGCGCCGCCGGCGGGCACCGGTCTCTCGATCGAAGGGGAGGGGTGCGGAAGAGCGCGGGGCGGTGTGGCCTGCTACTCCCCCTTCTCGTCGAGATCGAGCTCGACGAGAGGCCGGCCGGCGCCGACGAGATCGCCGGCCGAGAAGTTGATCTTCTTCACGCGGCCTGCCGCGGGAGAGAGGAGGGGGGTTTCCATCTTCATCGCCTCGACGATGACCAGAGGCATGCCGCGCCCCACCTCCTGGCCGACCTCCACCAGAACCTTGACGACGAGCCCCGGCATCGACGAGGAGACCGAATCGCCCCCGATGCCGCCCACCGACGCCGAGACCGCGTCTTCCCCGCCGGCCCCGGCCTCTTCGAACTCGAAGACGCTGCCGCCGAGATGGACGAAGATCTTCCCCTCGCCGCGCGCGAAGTAGGCGGTCCGGCGCGCGCTTCCCGTCTCGATCACCCCCTCGTTCGCGAGCGCGCGGGGGACGCGGACGTCGATCACCCGGTCGTTGATCTTCGCTACCACCTTCTCCTTCGCGCGATCGAGCGCCACGCGGAAGGCGTGTCCCTGATAGATGAGATCGAGGTCCATCGATTCCCGTCCTATCGGCCGATCTCCCACTTCCCGAGCGTCTGCCAGGGGGTCGGCGCGCGCGCCGACCGAGAGGCTCCCTCCGGCGCCCGGCTGTCCGCCGCAAGAGCGGCCGCGAGAAGCGCCGCGTCGAAGTCGGCCGCATCCCCGCGCCCTTTCCATTCCTTGAGGTGTTCTTCGATGAACCCGGTGTGCGTGTTCCCGGCGACGAACTCCGGGTGGTCGAGAACGGCGAGGAGGAACGGCACGATCGTCCGTATGCCGAGGATCGGGTAATCCGCGAGCGCGAGCCTCATCTTCCGGATCGCCGCGGGGCGGTCTTCCGCCCGGACGATCACCTTGGAGAGAATCGGGTCGTAGTGGACCGGAACCTCGTAGCCGGATTCGATCCCGGAATCGACGCGCACGCCGGGCCCGGAAGGTTCGCGCATGAAGAGAATCTTGCCTGCCGAGGGGAGGAACCCGGCCTCAGGGTCCTCGGCATAGACCCGGCATTCGATCGCGTGGCCCCTCGCGGCGAGATCCTCCTGCTTCCAGGGAAGGAGGTCGCCCGCGGCGACCCGAATCTGCGCCTTCACCAGATCCACCCCGGTGAGCATCTCCGTGACCGGATGCTCGACCTGGATGCGCGTGTTCACCTCGAGAAAGTAGAAGGAGCCGTCCGGATCGAGGAGGAACTCGACCGTTCCGGCGTTCGTGTAGTGTGCGGTGCGGACCACGCGCACCGCCGCCTCGCCCATGCGGCGGCGAAGCTCCGGATCGAGGGCCGTCGAGGGGCTTTCCTCGACGATCTTCTGATGCCTTCGCTGGATCGAACACTCCCGTTCGAAGAGATGAACGACGTTCCCGTCCCGGTCCCCGAGCACCTGGAACTCGACGTGCCGGGGCTTCTCGATCAGCTTCTCCAGATAGACCGAGTCGTTCCCGAAGGCGGAGCGGGCCTCGCGCCGCGCCGCCTCGACCGCGTCGCCGAGCGCTTCCGGAGCCCTCACGATCCGCATCCCTTTTCCGCCGCCCCCGCCCGAGGCCTTGATGAGGACGGGGTATCCGACCCGTTCCGCTTCGGCGGCGAACGTCTCGAGAGACTCTCCTCCGGCCTGCATCCCGGGAATGACGGGAATTCCGGCGGCCGCCATGGTGCGGCGCGACTCGGTTTTCGAACCGAGAAGGCGGATCGATTCCGAGTTCGAGCCGATGAAGACGATCTTCCGATCTTCGCAGGCGGCGGCGAACTCGTGGTTCTCCGCGAGGAACCCGTAGCCGGGATGCACCGCGTCGGCGCCGGTCGCGCGGGCCGCCTCGAAGATCCGGTCGAAGCTGAGGTAGCTCTTCGAGGGCTCGGCCGAACCGATGCAGGCCGACTCGCCGGCGGAGTGCACGTGGGGGGCCGCGGCGTCCGCCTCCGAGTAAACCGCAACGGTCGGAATGCCGAGCTCACGCGCCGCGCGGAGGACGCGGATCGCGATCTCTCCCCGGTTCGCAACGAGGATCTTCCGAAACACCTTCTTCCCTCTCCGCGGTTCCCGCCGCCTGCCCGCGCGGGGCCGGTTTCTGCTATTTCTCGTCCGATCCCGCGTGCCAGGAGGGACGCCGCTTCTCGAGGAACGCCGCCATCCCTTCCTGAGCTTCCTTTCCGACCCGCATCTCGGCGATCGTCCGGAGCGTGAGCTCCTTCACCTCCTCGAGGGTCGTGTCCGCGACCTGGTCGAGGAGCCTCTTGCAAGAGGCGAGCGCCCGCGGGCCACCCGTGAGAAGGCTCTTCGCCGTCTCGGCGACCGCCCGGTCGAGCTCCTCCTCGGGAACGCAGCGGTGAACGAACCCGGCGGCGAGCGCTCTTGCCGCGGGAATCCTCTCGCCGGTCAGGAAGAGCTCGCGGCACTTTCCCTCGCCGGCGCGGCGCACCACGTAAGGGGAGATCACCGCGGGGACCAGGCCGAGCTTCACCTCGCTGAGTCCGAGAACCGCTTTCTCCGAGGCGATCGCGATGTCGCACGCCGCGACGAGCCCCATGCCGCCTCCGATCGCGGCCCCGTTCACGCGGGCGATCGTCGGCTTCGGCATCTGGTGGAGCCGGTGGAGGCAGTCGGCGAGACGCCGGGCGTCCTCGATGTTCTCCTCGAACGTGTAGCGGACCATCCGCTTCATCCAGACGAGATCCGCACCGGCGCAGAAGGAGCGGCCCGCGCCGGTGAGGACGACCACGCGCACGCCGTCGTCCGCGGCGAGCCGCTCGAACGCATCGAGGAGCTCGGCGAGCATCGTGTCGTTGAACGCGTTGTGGATCTCCGGGCGGTTCAGCGTGAGCGCGGCGACGCGGTCCGTCACGCGAAGCTCCAGGGTCTCGTACGAATCCGGCACCATCATCCTCCGGTTCGTTCCGGGCTCCCTACATGCGGAAGACGCCGTACTTTTGGTCCGGGATCGGCGCGTTGAGGGACACAGCGATGCCGAGACCGAGCGCGCGCCTCGTGTCGAGCGGGTCGAGGATGCCGTCGTCCCAGAGGCGCGCCGAGCTGTAATACGGGCTTCCTTCCCGCTCGTACTTCTCCAGGGTCGGCTTCTTGAACTCCTCCTGGTCCTCTTCGCTCATCGGCTTCTCGCCCTTGGACGCCATCTGCTCCATCTTCACCTGGAGGAGCACGTTCGCCGCCTGCTCCCCGCCCATCACCGAGATCCGCGCGTTCGGCCACATCCAGAGAAGGCGGGGGTTGTAGGCGCGCCCGCACATCGCGTAGTTCCCCGCGCCGTACGATCCCCCGACGATCACCGTGAACTTCGGAACATCGGCGTTCGCCACGGCGTGTACCATTTTCGCACCGTCGCGCGCGATCCCCCCGTGCTCGTACTGCTTTCCCACAATGAAGCCGGTGATGTTCTGGAGAAAGAGGAGGGGGATCTTGCGGATCGTCGCGAGCTCGATGAAATGGGCTCCCTTGAGCGCCGACTCGGAGAAGAGCACACCGTTGTTCGCGAGGATTCCGACCGGGTAGCCGAGGATGTGCGCGAAGCCGCACACGAGCGTCGTCCCATAGAGCTCCTTGAACTCGTGGAACCGGCTCCCGTCGACCAGGCGGGCGAGTACCTCGCGCACGTCGTACGGCTGGCGGAGATCGCTCGGCACGATGCCGTAGATCTCCTCCGGATCGTAGTACGGATCCTCAGGCTCGCGCCGCTCGAGCTCGAAACGCCTCGGCGGGTCGAGGTTCTCGATGATGTTCCTCGCGATGCCCAGCGCGTGCTTGTCGTCGAGCGCGTAGTGGTCCGCAACGCCGGAGATCCGGCAGTGAACGTCCGCCCCGCCGAGCTCCTCCGCCGTCACGACCTCCCCGGTCGCCGCCTTGACGAGCGGGGGGCCCCCGATGTAGATCGTCCCCTGCTTCCGGACGATCACCGTCTCGTCGCTCATCGCGGGGACGTACGCGCCCCCCGCCGTGCAGAAACCCTGCACGATCGCGACCTGCGCGATCCCCTCCGCGGAGAGGCGGGCCTGGTTGTAGAAGATCCGCCCGAAGTGCTCCTTGTCGGGAAAGGTCCCCGCCTGCTCGGGGAGGAAGATGCCGCCCGAGTCGACGAGATAGACGCAAGGCAGGCGGTTCTGAAGCGCCACCTCCTGGAGGCGGACGTGCTTCTTGATCGTCATGGGGAAGTAGGTGCCGCCCTTGACCGTGGCGTCGTTCGCAACGACCGCGACCTCGCGGCCGTGCACGACCCCGACCCCCGTTACCATGCCGGCGGCGGGCGCCTGGTTGTCGTACATGCCGTACGCGGCGAGGGCGTTCAGCTCGAGGAACGGGGTGTTGCGATCGAAGAGGAGATCGAGCCGTTCGCGGACGGTCAGCTTGCCGCGCTTCTTGTGGCGCTCGATCGCCTGGGGCGGGCCCCCCTTCCTCGCCTCGGCGAGGATCGACTTGAACTCCTCCACGAGCCGCTTCATCGTCTCGCGGTTCTTTCGGAACGCGTCTCCCTTTACGTCCGCCTTGCTTTCGATTCGGTACACGGGATCGAATTCCCCTCCTCTGCTTCCGCGCAATGGGCTCGGGCAACCGGTCCTCGGGGCTCCGCCGGAACCCGCCGCGAACAGGCGGCGCGCTCCCGCCGGCACGGCCCGCCCCTTGCCGGCCGCGGCGCCGATCCCGAGAGAATCGACGTCCGTCACGCGCGGGGCGGGGGCGCTGTCGCCCGAGGAGAATCCCGGAACGGCGGCCTCACCCTATGCCGGCACGCACTTGTACCCGTAACAGATAATCCCGGCCTCGCCGGCCTCCTGCAGCTTGCGAAACTCGGTCCGCACGCGCGCTCCGGTCTTGATCGACGCCGGATCGCAATCCACGACCTGAGACGTGATCCGGACGCCTCCGTCCAACTCGACCACGGCGATCGCGAAGGGCGCCTCGTCCTTGAACGGAGTCGCCGGCACGTGGATCACCGTGTACGTGAGGATCTTCCCCTTGTCGGGAAGACGGACCTGGTCGAACTTCCGCCCTTTGCACTTCGGGCAGATCAGCCGGGGAGGGAAGGACACGTGTCCGCAGCCCGCGCACTTCGCCGCTTCCATCCTATAGCGCTGCGGAATCTCTCTCCAATATCGGGACGAGAACATGCTACGAAACCTCCAGGATGTGAACGACCGAAGATCCGCCCGACCCGCCCATGTTCTGGGCGAGGGCGCGGCGCGC
>JBDRFQ010000083.1:0-2087 GCA_043818685.1 Candidatus Eiseniibacteriota bacterium | reverse complement strand
CGGGGGGAGTCCTTCTCGACTCCGAGGGCGCCCGCCACGCGGTCGGCGGTCTGGAAGCCGACGCCCCAGATCTCGTCGGCGAGGAGATACGGATCGCTCTGGACCCTTCGCACCGTGTCGTCCTTGTACGTCTCGAAGATGCGGGCCGCGAGGACGGGGCCTATCGGAAGCTGGTGGAGAAAGACGAGGGTCTCCCGCACGTGGCGCTGTCCGGTCCACCCTTCCTCGATCATGGAGAGCCGCTTGTTCCCGATGCCGTCCACCTCGAGAAGCCGGGACGGATCCCGGTCGATCACGTCGAGGGAATCGGTCCCGAAACGGGCGACGATCCGCTTCGCCATCTCGGGGCCGACCCCCTTCACGAGTCCCGAGGCGAGATACTTCTCGATGCCCCCCTCGGGGACCGGCGGCCGGACCTCGAACGACTCGATCTCGAACTGTTCGCCGAACCTCGGATTCACCACCCAATGACCGTGGAGACGGAGGTTCTCCCCCACCGAGACTCCGGGGAGGCGGCCGACGACGGAGACGAGGCGCCCCCCCCTCTCCTCCTGGAGGCGGCCGACGGTCCAGTGGTTTTCCTCGTTCCGGAAGACGATCCGTTCGAGGGCCCCTTCGAGCAGGAGGGCGGCGCTCAACGGTCCTTCTCCCCCCGCCCGCCTGCGGATCCGCCGATCGCGTAGGCGAGTCGGGCTTCGGCGAGAAGAAGATCGGCCCGGGCGTCGACCCGCTCCTTCCGCGCCGCGCTCCGCATCGTCTCGGCGTCGAGGAGGTCGGTCCGTGTCGCCGCCCCTCCGCCCAGGGCTTCCCCGACGACCCTCCGGAACTCCTCCGCCGCGGCGCACTGTTCCTCCGCGAGGATGAGCGCGGTCCGCGCGTCCCGGCGGAGAAGATACGCCCGCTCCATCTCCAGGCGGATGCCCTCCTCTTGCATCGCCAGGAGCGCCCGAAGCCGCGTCTCCTCCAGGGAAGCTCGCGCTCCCCGGCTCCTTCTCGCCCCCCCGTCGAAGAGGGTCCAGTCGAGGGCGAGCCCCACGTTCCACGAGTCGTAGAAATCGTCCTCGAACTCCCGGTCCGGCCGCTTCCAGTCGTAGCTTCCGACGAGGAACAGATTCGGGTAGAAACGGCCCCGGGGGACCCGGGCCCCCGCCCGCGTCGCCTCGATCGCCGCGAGCAGCGCCCGTCGATCGGGGCGCCGTTCGAGGGCGCGCCCCGTCAGGTCCTCGAGATCCTCCTCGACCGGTTCCCGCGGGCCGAGGGTGTCGGAGGGGGCGACGGGCCCGAGGGGGGACCCGATCTCGTAGGCGAGGCGGACCGTGGCGAGGCGGATCCCGCTCCGGGCCCGGCTCAGATCCAGCTTCGCCTTCGAGAGCTCCACCCGGGCGCGCAGGAGGTCCGCCTCGAGAATCACGCCGCTTCCCCGGAGCGCCTCCCGGTCTCGAACATGCCCCTCGAACATCGCCACGGCGCTCTCCGCCGTCCCCTCGAGGGCGACGGCCTTGGCCAGGTCGAAGTAGGCCGCCGTCACGTCGAACCGCACGCATTCCTCCTCGCGCCGGAGGCCCCATCCCTCCGCCTCCCGCCGGCGCACCGCCGACTCGTGGGCGCCCCGGAGCGCGAAGCCGGTGAAGAGGGGCTGCCGGAGACGGAACCCTGCCGAATAGTTGTCCTCGTCGCCGACCACCACATGGCCGGGGCCCACCGTGAGCCCTTGCAGTTCGGAGAGGGGGAGAAGACCGTCCCGGGCGAGGGACTCGAAGGGCCGCCGGAGTCCCTCGAGAAGAGGGAGAAAACTGTTCCCCGAGATGTAGGGCGCCTCGTCGAGACGGACGTAGCCGGCTTCGAAGGAGATCACCGGGAAGAACGCCGCCCGGGCGCCGCGCACTTCTTCCGCCGCCGACGCCTCCGCGGTCCGCGCGACCTCGAGGCGCCGGCTGTTCTCGAGGGCCATGCGGACCGCGTCCTCCAGGGCGAGGGGGGCGCGCGCCGGCACGGCATCCGATCCGGAGAGCGGCGCCGCGAAGGCGAGCGACACGATCAGGACGAGCCCCGCCGAAGGGCGAAAGAGGGCGGACATCATGCTTCAT
>JBDRFQ010000082.1:0-2039 GCA_043818685.1 Candidatus Eiseniibacteriota bacterium | reverse complement strand
GGGCTTTTCATCAAGAATTGTTTCCAGGAGGGTTCTGAGCCGTTCCTGTGAAGCAACAACTTTAACACCACCCTGGCATCAGGAGGACCACGTTGCGGAAGTCCGCCTTCTTGCCGTTGTTGTCGGTCAGCGTCGCATAGTCCATCACCTGAAGGAGCGAGTTGAAGATGTCCCCGTGCGCCTTCTCGATCTCGTCCAGGAGGAGAACGGCGTGCGGGTTCTTCCGAACCGCCTCGGTGAGGAGGCCGCCCTCCTCATAGCCGACATAGCCCGGAGGCGCCCCGACGAACTTCGCCACCGAGTGCTTCTCCTGGTATTCGCTCATGTCGTAGCGGAGCAGCGGGACCCCGAGCGTCGCGGCGAGTTGGCGGGCGAGTTCGGTCTTGCCCACGCCGGTCGGTCCCACGAAGAGAAGGGAGGCGACGGGTTTATCGGGCTCGCGGAAGCCGGCGCGCGATCGCTTGACCGCCTCCACGACCCGCTCTACCGCCTCGTCCTGCCCGAAGATCCGGGCCTTGAGTTCGGTCTCCAGGTCCCGGAGTTTCTCAACCTCCGTGGAGGAGACGCTCTTCTCAGGAATCCGGGCGATCCGCGCGACGACGCACTCGATCTCTCGAGCCCCGATTACCGCCGCGTCCATGGTCGTATCGGTCTCGCTGCGGTTCATGGAGGCGAAGGCGCCTGCCTCGTCGATCACGTCGATCGCCTTGTCCGGGAGGCGGCGGTCGTTGATGTAGCGGCCGGAGAGTTCGGCGGCCGCCCGGAGGCCTTCTTCCGTATAGGCGACCTGGTGGTAGGTTTCATACCGTTCGCGAAGCCCGTCGAGGATCCGGACGGTGTCTTCGACGGAGGGTTCCGGGACCTCGACCTTCTGGAAGCGTCGGGAGAGGGCGCCGTCCTTCTCGAAATGCTTCCGGTACTCGTCGTAGGTCGTCGATCCGATGCAGCGGAGCTTCCCCGAGACCAGGGCGGGTTTGAGGATGTTGGAGGCGTCCATCGACCCGCCGGAAACGGCCCCTGCGCCGACGATGTTGTGGATCTCGTCGATGAAGAGGATCGCCTTCTCCTTCTTCTGGAGTTCGGCGATGACGCGCTTCAGGCGTTCCTCGAAATCACCGCGGAAGCGGGTACCAGCGAGGACCGCCCCCATGTCGAGGGAGTAGATCTTCACGTCCCGAAGCTTTTTCGGGACCTGACCCTTGGCGACGAGCTGGGCGAGGCCCTCGGTAATCGCCGTCTTTCCCACCCCCGGTTCCCCGACGTGAACCGGGTTGTTCTTGAAACGGCGGCAGAGGACCTGGATCGTCCGCGAGAGGATCTCCTCCCGGCCGATAAGCGGATCCATCTCGCCGGCCTTCGCCCGGGCGGTCAGCTCCGTTGTGTATGCCCTGAGAAACTTGTTCTGATCCTCTTTGTCCTCCCGGACTGCATCCCCCTCCCGCGTTCCCGGGCTCGTCCTCTGTTCGCCTGCCCCGCCGGGGAGGACCGAGATGCCGTGAGAGATGTAATTGAGGAGGACCATCCTGGTGATTCCTTCCCGCTGGAGGAAGAAGGAGGCGTGGGATTCCCTTTCCTCGAGGAGGGAAACGAGGATATCCCCTAACTCCAGGATTTCCTTCTGGGCGGAGGAGGTGTGCCAGGCGGCCCGTTCGAGGACGCTCTGGAATCCGATGGACTGGGCAGCCCGGGTCACCGTGGCCGTCGCCGTGTCGGCCTCATCGAGGTGCTTCTCTATGACCTTCTTCAGGTGTGCCGGATCGCCGCCGCAGTGGAAGATGATCTCCTTGCCCTCTTCGAAAAAAAGGCAGGCGTAGAGAAGGTGTTCCGGCGTGATGAACTCATGCCGCCGGACATTCGCCTCGGCATACGCCGCCATGATGATCCGGTTGAGGTTTTCGCTGATCTTCATGATCCCCCTCCTCCCTTCACGGGGACCGTCAGGCCTCCTCCAGGGAGCATTTCAGCGGGAATTCCCGCCTCCTGGCCAGTTGATGAACCCGCACCACCCGGGTCGCCGCGATGTCATAGGTATAGACCCC
>JBDRFQ010000081.1:0-3168 GCA_043818685.1 Candidatus Eiseniibacteriota bacterium | reverse complement strand
TTCAGCAAGAAGGCTCAGGATTCGGTCCTCCCCCCTGTCATGCTCAAACTCGAATCTCTGTTTCGGATCCACGAGCACCTTGAGGATCAGACGCGTGAAGGTCCGGCTCTGCCGCAGGGGACCCAGCGCCCCTGTGCTTGAAACCAGGAAGTCCCGCAGGTCGGATCGGCCGAGCTTGTCCGCGATCTTGAGAACAGCGAAAAGGTAGGCGATCCTGTGCTCGCGAGGAAGACGTGACGACAGGCGGAGAACCGCTCGGAGCGCCTCGGACGTCTTGCGACCGCCGCCCTCGGTGCCCTCGTTCGCGATGACAAGAAGAACCTGCACAGCTTTCTCCGCGTCTTCGTCGCGAACACTGATCGAGGTAATCGCCCGCACCATCCGCGTGCGCACAATGACATACGGGTCGCTGAGGAGCGGCAAGACAAGGTCGTCCAGAGTGCTTGGCAGTCGGTGGGTCTTTGAGCCCGCGATGGTCTCCCACGCCTCGATGGCCGCCGCTCTCAAGATCTGATCGCTCGCCACGAGCGCGGAGTAGAGGCGCGGGAGAACAGGCCCGAGCATCCGGGGGTGCGCGCCGAGTGGTCCGAGGAGGCGAACCATCGTGGCCCGGAGCTCGCGTCCGCCGTCGCTGTCGAGTTCCGGACCGTCGAGAAGGCCGAGGATGTGCCGTCCGACTTCCTCTGGGGATCCCTTCGCCAACAGCCCGATCGTTTCCTGAATCCGATGGACGGTCGCCTCCCGTCGGATTCGCTCGCTCATGCGTTCGATTGCGCGAAGAGGCGTGGGCGAAGGATCCGTCAAGAGGCTCTGCTTCTCAGCGGGCCGACTGGCTTCCGCGATCAGCCAGCCGAAGAGATCTCCAATGTGCGGCGCCAGCAAGTCGGGATGGTATCTCGCGGCCATCTCGAGGGTGTCGGCGGCGGCATGAGCCACTTCTCCACCCCAGTCGCCCGAGAGTCGGCGAACACACGCATCGACGGCGACCGCTCCGGCATCCTCGGGGACCACTCTATTCATCCGGCCTCGCACGACGCCGTCGTATGCGCCGGAGAGGACCTCCCTTGCCTCCCCCGTGAAGTCCAGTGCTTTCGCCTCCAAGAGCTTGGAAACCTCTTTGGGTCGAGCGATGAGGGCGACTGAGAGAGCACGGGACGCCGCGCGCGCGGCAGGGGGAGTGTCGCTCATCAGAGAGAATTTGGATCTCCCGATCACGGCTGTCAGTTGCTGGGACAGGACGGGGGCGATCCCGGGTTCGGCTTGGATGAGGGGTTCGGCGGCGGAGGCGGCTCTTAATCGGTCTCCCTCGATGTCCCGCGCGAGCATCTCCTCGAAAGTCTCCAAGACGCCGGGAAGATCGATTCGCGCCGCCATGAGCAGAGGGGCGGGGTTCGCCGGCGCGTCCCAGGGGCCGTGTCGCCCGGCCATTCTGATCAGGGCCGGTCGGACGGGTGCGAGCGTCCCGGGGTGGATTCGATCTCCAAACTCCACGACGAACGCGGCGGCCGCGTCGGATGGACCTTTCGCGAGAGTCGCAAGCGCGATGGCTATCGCGCGGTCCGGGTCCATCTGTCCGGCATGGGCCAGGTGGCGCAGGGTGTTCAGGACGTGAGGAGTGGGTTCCGCATGGGCGATCTCGGTGAGCGCTTCGACCGCGCTGGCGGAGAAGAGAGAAGGCGCGGCACGTGCGGTTTCCACGAGCTTGCGGCCAGCCTCCCCGTCGGGGTCGGCCGTGTCAATGGCATCGAGTGATCGAATCAGATCTCCAGCGGCGTACGCCTCTCCTGTGGCAAGACGATCCCGTCGCTCTCGCCGTCGCGCGCGGGCGCCCTCGATCTCTCCTTGTCTCGCGTGGCGACGCGTCTCTTCCGCTGCGCGCTCGCGGTCCAGCTCCGCAGCGCGCGTGGCGATGTTCGGAATTCCGACCATGTTCCTGTTGGGGCACTCGACACAATTCGCCCGGTAGAACTCAACCGCGACCTCCTCCAGTCTCATGGAGGCCGGCCCAGGCACCGTCGCATACGAGCAGCGAACGTTTCGGGTCGCGGTTGGGAGACCCGTCCATTCCTCCAGCAGACCAACGCCCCCAAACAGCTCCACTCGAGCGTTAGTACAGTGTCGCTCGAGGAGTCTGAGCGTCTCCCAGTTCTTCAGACCGATCTCGGTGTACCTGGCGATCTCCCGTTCCAACATGACTCCTCAGGCAGGAAGACCTGGGCCGACAACGCAACTGGTACAACATGCTGCGCGGAAATGGATTGCGTTCGCCGTATCAGATTTCACTTGACGTCTAACCAGCCGAAAGATAAGTTCCATATCAGGATATGGAGAAGATGCCGTGCTGACCAAGAAGACCACCCTCCTCTTCGAGCCGGATGTCTACCTCCGGCTCGTGCGCGAGGCCAAGACCCAGCGGATCTCGGTCGGCGAGCTGGTCCGGCGCGCGGTCCTCGAGCGCTACGGAGTGGCGGCAAAGCCGGACCGCGTGCGCGCCGTTCAAAAGCTCGCCTCTCTCTCCCTCCCTGTCAAGGTTCGGGAGGCCAGGGAAGAACGGCCCACGGGAGACACGAGGAATCGGGGATGAGGGTCTTCATCGACGCCACCGTTCCGATCCACGCCGCCGGCGATGACCATCCCCGCAAGGCACCCTCGGTGGCTTTCCTGGAAGCCGTCGCCCGCGGAGAGGTAGAGGGGGTAACGTCTTCGCGTACTCTCTCGGAGCTTCTCGGCCGCTGCGGCGCTTCTGGGCACAGGGAGGACGGCCTTCAAGCGTTCGACGCGTTCTCCCTGATCGTGGACGAGGTCCTCCCGATCGCGGTCGAAGATCTGCGCCGGAGCCGGCTTCTGCTGGAGAAGAACCCGGACCTCCCGGCGAGAGCGGCCATCGACCTTGCGGTCATGGAGCACCATGGGATTCGCGACATCGTCTCCTACGATCATTCCTTCGGCAGCGTCCGTGGCGTCCGTCGACACGAACCGGAGGAGTTCACGGCACGGTAGGAGGTTGGAACGTGAGCGATCGAGAAATCATCCAAACGGGGCGCCTCCTCCCCACCGCGTTCGAGGCCCTGGAGGGGATCCCGGCCGAGCTCGAGTGGCTCGCCAACCAGAAATCTCCCGAGACACGGAGGGCGTACGCGAACGACGTGCGGCAGTTCCTGCTCTTCT
>JBDRFQ010000080.1:0-11946 GCA_043818685.1 Candidatus Eiseniibacteriota bacterium | reverse complement strand
GGCTCTGCTCGGGGCGGAAGCGAAGCCGAACGCCCTCGAAGGTGCTCCAGAGGACCACATGAACCTCCTCGAGGAGCTCGCCGATTTCTGCCAGACGGCGGGTGAGCTCCCGACCGCCCTCGAGTACTACTCCCAGATCCTCCAAATCGCCGTGCGCGCGAGCTCGGGCGATCTCATCACCCAGACCGCTCTCAAGATGGCGGTCTGCTTTCTCGGGACCGGCGAGTTCGACCGCGCTCTCGAGATGCTGAACCTCGCGCTCCAGAGGTGCGACGCGGACGAGGCCCCCATTCAGAGAGCGCGCGTGCTGAGCGAGCGCTCCCACGTCTACCTCCGCAAGGGGGAGTACGGCCGGGCCGCCGAGGACGCCCGCGAGGCGCTCGCGATCCTTCGGGCGAAGACGATGTCCCCGGAGCTCGCCGAGGCGTTCCGCTCTCTCGGAATGGTCGGCCTCCGCACGGGGGAGATGCTCGAGGCGCGGGAGGCGTTCGAAGCGAGCCTCGCCATCAGCCGCACCCTCGATGACCGGCAGGGGATGGCGAAGTGCTACAACAACCTCGCGCTCGTCTGCAAGAACCGGGGCCATCTCACGCAGGCGGCGGAGTTCCAGAACAAGGCGCTCGCCATCGCCAGGGATCTGGGCAACAAGCTCCAGATCGGTATACGTCTCAATAATCTTGGGATCATCGAGTTCAAGCGGGGACGCTGGGAGGCCGCGCGGGAGAGCTGGGAGGAGGCGCTCCGCATCTTCCGCGAGCTGGGCAACAAGTGGGAGGTCTCTCTCGGCCACCTCAACGTCGCCCACTACCACCGGGTCAAGCGCCGGTGGCAAGAGGCGGAGGAGTCCTACGGCCGCGCCCTCGAGTCGAGCCGGGAGAACGAGCACCGCCGCTGCGAGGCGCTCTATCACGAGTACTTCGGCGAGCTCTGCCTCAGGCGTGGAGAGCTGGACCGCGCGGAGCGGATCCTCACCGACGGACTGGCCCTGGCGAGGCGGCTCGGCGAGACGGGGGACCTCGTCGGCGAGATCCTCCGCCGCCGGGGAGAGGTCTACACCCTGAAGGGAGACGACGCGGGAGCGCTCGGGGATCTCCGCGCCGCACTGGCGATCACGCGCCGGCTCGGAGACCGCTTCGAGACGGCGGCCGTTCTCCGCACGCTCGGCCATCTGAGCCTCCGCCGCGGGCACCCTTCTCGGGCGGCCCGCCGGTTCCGGCGATCGCTCGAGATGTTCTCCGAGATCGGGGCGCGGTACGAGCAGGCCCTCTCGGCGGTCGCCCTCGGGGAAGCCGCGCGGGAGACGCGCGAGGGGATCGGCGAGGCGCGCGAGGCGCTCGCCGCCGCGTCGGAGTCCTTCCGCGAGACGGGCGCGGACTACGAGGCGGCCCTCGCGGACCTTCTCCGGGCCGAGTTCACGGTTGCGCGGGGCGAAGGCCGCTCGGCGATCGAGACGATCGAGAGGGTGCGCGCGACGATCGAGAGCCAGGGGACCGAGGAGGAGCGGGCCCGCCTCCGCGACGCGAGATCGAAAGCGGACCGGCTGATCGTCTCGAGCTCCGTTTCAGAATCGAACAGCCTCTCCACCTTCAACCTGCTCCTCCAGCGGATCCGCTCGATCGCGGACACCGAGGAGCGGCTCGCCTTCACGCTCGGCCTTCTCCTCGAGAGAACCGAGGCTCGGCGCCTTGTCCTCGTCGTTCCCGGTTCCGCGGAGGACGCTCTCGAAACGGCGGAGACGAGGGTGGTTCCGGACGGCGACGCGAACGGCGCCGTCGAGGTTGCCCGCGCGGCCGTGGAACACGCGATGCACAACGGCGGGCGCCCGATCTACTCGACCGATCCCTCGCACGATTCCCGGTTCGATTCTTCCCTGTCCGCGCTCGAGCGCGTCGGGTCCCTCCTGACCGTCCCGCTCGGGGGAGGGGAGGAATCGAGGGGGGGGATCTATCTGGACCGGCCCTGCGGGAGCGCTCCGTTCGGGCAGGACGATCTCGATTTCGCCGTGGCGCTCTCCTCCATCGTTTTCGCGATCCTCCAGGACCTCCGCAGCGAGGCGATTCTGAGGGAGAACCTGAGGCTCCGGAGAAGGCTCGGGATCGGTGACGGGTTCGAGCGGATCGTCACGCAGAGCCCGCGGGTCTTCAAGATCATCGAGACCCTTCAGAAGCTCCGGGATTCGACGGCGACGATCCTCCTCCAGGGGGAGACGGGGACCGGAAAGGAGCTGTTCGCCCGGGCGATTCACCTTTCCTCGTCGCGGAAGGAGAGGCCGTTCGTCACCGTCAACTGCGCGGAGCTCTCCGAGGACGTTCTCGAGAGCGAGCTCTTCGGGCACCGGAAGGGGGCGTTCACCGACGCCAAGGAGTCCAAGATCGGACTCTTCGAGCGCGCCTCAGGGGGAACGGTGTTCATCGACGAGATCGACAAGGCGAGCCGGCGGTTCCAGGACGCGCTCCTTCGCGTCGTCGACCGGAAAGAGATCAAGCCGGTCGGCGCCAACGACTCGATCTCGATCGACGTGCGGATTCTCTGCGCGGCGAACAAGGACCTCCGCACCGAAGTCGAGAACGATCGCTTCCTCAAGGATCTGTACTACCGGCTCCGCGTCGTCTCCATCTACCTCCCTCCGCTCAGGGAGCGGAAGGAGGACATCCCCGTTCTCGCCGAGCACTTTCTCTCGAAGCACGCCCTGCGGGCGGTCAAGAGGTTCGACGGTTTCCTCCCCGAGACGATGCGGTATCTCATCGCGTACGACTGGCCCGGAAACGTCCGGGACCTCGAACACGAGATCGAGCGGATCGTCGCGGTGAGCGGGGGGGGAGCCGCGGTCCGCCCGGAGGACCTCTCGCCGGAGATCACGCGAACCGGCCCGATCGCGCCGGCGAGCGGAACCCTCGGCGAGGTCGTCGAGCGGATCGAGAGACAGATGATCGAGGAGACGCTCCACCGATGCGGCGGCAACAAGTCGAGAGCCGCCCGCCGCCTCGGGATCTCGCGGCGCGGCCTCCTCAACAAGCTCGGGCGCTACCGGATTCGTTAGTCGGCGCGCTTTCTCGCCGGCGAGAGTCCGTCTCCTCTCCTCATCGCCTGCTGGAACTCTCTTCCCGGATCTGCTAAAATGTTGCTTGACGCGGTATTGGACCGCCGTTACGATGGGCGGAGAGGAGAGGCTCATGGGCGAGCAGTCGGAAGCCGCAGGGCGGGTCGCACAGGCCGAAAAGAAGCACGAGTGCGAATACTGCCTCTGCTGCGCCTGCGAACGCATCTGTACTCGTTGCCGTCACTGCTCACCGATGACCGCCCGCTATATTCCCCTCATCGGCTGCCCCGAGTTCATCGACATGCGGGAGCTGAAGCCGCTCCGATACATCTACTCGGCCGACCCGGGAACCGAGTACAAGCTGCACCTCAAGCTCCCTTGAGCCGACTCGCGCGCGCGTTCTCCGACCGATCGACAAGGCCTCGCGCCGTCGGCGCGGGGGTTTTCGGCGGCCGAACGGCCTCGCGATGAGAAGACCCCACCTATGGAACCGGGGATCGCCGGAGCCGCACGAACCGGTCGGCCGGCGGGGCGGAACCGTACGGTTTGGTGCACCCGCCGGCCCGTGGGGAGAGAAGCCGTCCCAGTCCTCAAGGGGCTCAAGGTCGCATCTCCCCATAACGAAAAGAGATAGTGAGGGGCCCTTCGCGGGACCCTCCTGGTACGGCCCTTGCGGAACGTCTTTCGCGCGGAGGCAGGACGCATGAACTCGGGTGGCCGGCATCCCTCGATACCGAGGATCGAGGTTCGCTTCACCTTGGGACTCGTCCTCGCGACGCTCCTCGCGATCAACGTGGGGGGATGGGTCCTCTACCACCGCGCGAAGGGCACCATGGAAGCGGTCAATGGGAAGAGGCTGATCACGGCCGCGGAGGCGGTCGCCGCGCAGATCGACCCCGAGCGGGTGCTCGCGCTTCGGCCGGGGGATGAAGGGACGGAGGAGTACCGGCTTCTCGCCCGTCGCCTCGCCCGCTCCCGGGACGCGGCCGGCCTCGACAACGTCTTTCTCTTCGAGCCCTACCTCGGGAGCCTCGCCGACGCGAGGCCCGGCATCGCGGTTGGCGAGGAAAACCCGCTCATCGACATGGACTCGAAGGAGATGGCCCCCCTCTGGCAGGGACAGCCCGTCGGCCTATCGGTCCACGAAATCGACGGGGAGCGGTTCCAGAGCGCCTTCGTCCCACTTCTGGTCGAGAACGAGCTTCGCGCGGTGCTCGGCGTCGACGCGAGCGCGGAGTTCCTGAGCGGCCTCGAGACGGTCCGGGAGGGCCTTCTCCTCAGCGCGCTTCTCAGCGTCGTGCTCGCCGGCGGCATCGGGCTCTTCGTTCATCGAAACGCGCGCCGGCTCGTCGCCCTGCAGGGGGAGATCAAGAACGCGGAGAAGCTCGCCGCACTCGGCACCCTGACCGCGGGGCTCGCCCACGAGATCCGGAATCCCCTCGCGATCATCCGCGGCTCGGCGGAGCTCCTCGCGGAGGAGGAGAGGGAGAAAGGCGGGGAGAGGGGTTTCGCCTCGCAGATCGTGGAGGAGGTCGACCGGATGAGCGAGCTCGTCGACCACTTCCTCGAGTTCGCCAAGCCGGCGAGCCCCCGGATCGAGCGGGCGGATCTCGTCCGCCTCGTCCGGGAAACCGCCGCGCGCCTCGAACCGGGCCTCCGGGAGCGGGGCGTGCGCATGCGGAGCGTTCTTCCCGACGGGGAGGTTCTCGTCCCGATGGACCGCGGCCGGATCGCCCAGGTCCTTCTCAACCTGATCGCGAACGCGAGGGACGCCGTCGAGGAGGAGAGGGGAGAGGTGGAGATTGCCCTCGTGCGGAGACGTCGAGCCCGCCCCTCGGCGAAGCTCATCTCGGAGAGAGGAGGGGCGCGGGGGTACGCGGAGGTTCGCGTGACGGACACCGGGAAGGGAATCCCCGACGCGGTCCGGAGCAAGCTGTTCGACCCGTTCTTCACAACGAAGAAGAACGGCACCGGGCTCGGCCTCTCCATCGTCCACGGCATCGTGAAGGGCCACGAGGGGTACGTGTTCGTCGAGAACGGAAAGGAGAGGGGAGCCTCGGTCGGTTTCGGGCTCCCGCTGTAGGGGAAAGGCCGATGCGCATTCTGGTCGTCGACGACGAGCCGAAGATGACGGCGCTGATCGCCCATGCGCTCGAGAAGGACGGGCACGCCGTGGAGAAGGCCGGTTCTCTTCGCGAGACCGTCGAGCGCGTCGGCGCGGCCCGGTTCGACGTCGTGATCACCGACCTCAAGATGGAAACCGACGAGGCCGGCGTCGCCGTTCTTCAACATGTGAAGGAAAAGACGCCGGACGCCGAGGTGATCCTCATCACCGGGTACGCGACGATCGAGGCCGGGGCGCGCGCGATCCGCGGCGGCGCCTACGACTACCTGATCAAGCCGGTCAAGATCGGGGATCTCCGCGAGCGGGTCCGCGCGATCGCCCGGCGGAGGGCGGAGAGCGGGGAGGCGGCGGGGGCGGCTGCCGCGGAGCGGCCCCTCGTCTTCGACGAGATCGTGGTCGGCACGAACCCGAAGATGCAGAAGGTCTACGAGATTCTCCCCCGCGTGGTCGGGACCCCGTCGACGATCCTGATCCGCGGCGAGAGCGGGACGGGGAAGGAGGTGATCGCCCGCGCGATCCACCGGGCAAGCCCGCGGCAGGAGGGCCCGTTCGTGGAGGTGAACTGCGCGGCGCTCGTCGACACGCTTCTCGAGAGCGAGCTCTTCGGAATCGAAAAGAGGGTCGCGACCGGGGTCGATCGGCGGGAGGGGAAGTTCGAGCTGGCGGATGGGGGCACCCTCTTTCTCGACGAGATCGGCGACATGAGCCTCGCCACGCAGGCGAAGGTCCTGCGCGCCATGCAGAACCGCAGGATCGAGAGGGTCGGCGGCAGGGAGCCGGTCGACGTGGACGTGCGGATTATCGCCGCGACGAACGTGAACCTCGAGGAGGCGGTGCGCGCCGGCCGCTTCCGCGAGGATCTTTTCTACCGGCTGAACGTGATCTGCATCGAGATCCCTCCCCTACGCGAGCGCTCGGAGGACGTTCCCCACTTCGTCGACCACTTCCTCGGTCGCTTCAACGCCGCGTTCGAGCGTAGAATCACGGGAGTGGACCCGGAGGCGATGCGGGCCCTGCAGGCCTATTCCTGGCCGGGAAACGTGCGCGAGCTCGAGAACACGATCGAGCGCGCGTTTCTCATGAGCCGGGATTCGATCATACGGATCGAGGACCTGCCGGAGAAGATCGCCGGGACCCCGGGCGCGCCCCCCGATTCGGTCTTCCGGCTTCCCGACGGCGGGATCGATCTCGAAGAGGTCGAAAGGGACCTGATCGTCCAGGCGCTCCGGAAGACCGGGGGAAACCGGACGCGGGCGGCGAGGCTCCTCGGCCTGACGCGCCGGATCCTCGGATACCGAATGGAGAAGTACCGGATCGAGGGGGATGAAGATCCCCGCAACCACCAGGCGGATTGAGATGCGGAAGATCGGGCTTGCCTTCCTCGTAGCGGTTCTCCTTGCCGCGCTCCTCCTGCCGGAGGGGGCGCGCGCCGACGAACGCTCTGCCCCCCCGGAGGACCGAATCCTCGAGACCCTTCCTCTCGACGACCTCTCCCCCCGCGAGAAGGAGCGGGTCGTGAACGCGGTCCGCAAGCTCTTCCGCATCCGCCGGGCGGCAGGGGATCCTGGCGGAGGGGAGGTCGAGAAGTACCAAGAGGCGGTCGAGCTCCTCGCCCGATATCTCAAGAGGGAGACGATCGAGGAAAGGCGCCGGATCCACGCCGAGGCGGCCCAGGCGTTTCGCGAGGTGGACCGGGAGTGGATCGACCGTGCGTTCCGAGAAGCGCGCGAGGGGAACCTCTCGCCGAGCGACGCGAGCCGCGCGAAGCTCGACGACCAGATCGCGGCAGTCGAGCGGGTCGGGGCGATCCTCAAGGAGGAACAGGCGATCGTCGCGAGGCAGAAGTCGATGACCGCGGCCGCCGAGAGGCGCTACCGCGAGATCCTCCGCCTGAACCGGGAGGGGCACCGCCTCTTCGATTCGGTCGGGCACCCGCCGATTCAGGCCGCGCTGCAGTGGATGCTCGCCGATCTCGACTACGCGCTCGAGGAGATCGTCCGCCCGGCGCACGACCGCCAGGTGCGGCTCGTCTCGCTTTACGAGAAATTCGCCGCGGACGTGCGGTCGACCGACGCCGCGCTCCTCGTGCGGCAGTACAGGGAGTGCGCCTCGAAGCTGCGGACGATCGCCCGGCATCTCGGAAGGCACGCCGCCGCGGATTCCGATTGACGCGCCGCGCTCCGCCTCTCTACGATAGGGGAAGAGGAGGGCTCCGTCGTTGGCCAAACAGCGAAGGAAGCGGAGCGAGCGCGAGCGGCCCGCAGAGGCGCATCAAGAGAAGGGAGTCGATGAAAAGGACGAGATCGACTTCCCGACGGTCGTCTGGTCGCTCGTGATCCTCGCCGTTCTCGTCGTTCTCCACCGCCTGATTTGGGGCGGGTAGACAGTATAAGCTCAATGATGCCCGTCCGATCTCTCCCTGTTCTTCTCTTCCTGGCCGTTCTTCTCCTCCCGTCGTGCTCCCGCGGGCCCTCGTTCGAGGAGCGGAAGGCGAGCGGCAAGACGGCGTTCCGGGAGAAGCGGTACGCCGACGCCGTCGAGCTTCTCGACGGCTGCGCGAGAGAGGATCCGCGGGATTTCGATGTCCGCTACTACCTTGCCCGAAGCCTCGAGGAGGCAGGACAGTACGCTCTCGCCCTGAACGAGTGGGAGCACGTTCTCCTCCTCTCTCCGAGCTTCGCGGAGGGCTACTACCGGAAGGGGAACGTTCTGGCGATGTCGCGGCGGCTCGAGGCCGCGATCGGGGCGTGGAAGCGCGCCACGGAGATCGATCCGACCTACTCTCAGGCATACCTCAACCAGGGGATGGCGTACGAGGATCTCGAGCTGTGGGATCTCGCAATGGCGTCCTATCTGCTCGCGATTCAATCCGACACGACCTTCACCCCCGCCTACTTGAACCTCGCGCTCCTCTTCGAAAGGGCCGGGGAACAGGAGAAGGCGCTCGAGATGTTCGACGAGTCGATCCGCTTCGATCCGGAGTTCACGGCGCCCTACCTCAACCGGATCCAGATCCTGATCGGCCTCGGCCGCACGGAGGAGGCGGCGGCTCGGATCCGCGAGCTGCTCGATCGGGAGGACCTCGACCCGGCGACGGGAGACTCCCTCGCCGCCCTCCTCTCCCGGCTCGAGCCGTAGCCGACATCTCGCAGTTCGTACGCTATCTCAGAGCCCGCGGGGGCGCGGCGCCCCGGGGCCGTAACCATCCGCCCGCCGCGCGCGTTCGCCGGCGTCCCCCCGCCCGAGGCAGGGGGGATCGCTCCCGGCCGGGATCCGGCGGCGGCGGCAGCCGCGCAAAGCAAGGGAGGAGGCGCCTCCGGGGATGAGACGGGACGGCACGCCTCGTGCATGAATCCCCCGGAGGAGGCCGGGGATGGGCTGCCCGCCGAGAATCGTCACGGAGGATCCCAAGTTCCTCCGGGTGCTCGAGGAGATCGAGCGGGTCGCGCCGACGCCCGTCCCGATTCTCCTGGAAGGGGAGAGCGGAACCGGAAAGGAACTCGTTGCGCGGCTGGCTCACGAGAGGAGCGGGCGCGGCTCGAGGCCCTTCCTCGCCCTGAACTGCGCGGCCCTCTGCGAAACCCTCGCGGAGAGCGAGCTGTTCGGGCACGCGGCGGGCGCGTTCACGGGAGCCGTCCGGGACCGCCGCGGGATCTTCGAGGAGACCGGAGGGGGGACCCTCTTCCTCGACGCGATCGGGGATCTTTCTCTCTCGATCCAGGCGAAGCTGCTCCGGGTGCTGCAGGAAGGAGCCGTGCGGCGCGTCGGCGAGACCGCGCCGCGGGCCGTCTTCTTCCGGCTCATCGCCGCAACCCACAAGGACCTCCGCGAGGAGAAGCGGCACGGGAGGTTCAGGGAAGACCTCTTCTATCGAATTCACGTCGTCAGGGTCCACCTTCCCCCTCTCCGCGAGAGGGAGGGGGACGTGGCCCTCTTGGCCCGGACGTTGCTCCCCGCGCTCGCCGAGAGCTTCGGCAAGGCGATCGCCGGTGTGAGCGAGGAAGTCTTCCGCCTCCTCGACAGCTACCCTTGGCCGGGAAACGTGCGGGAACTCGAGAACGAGCTGAAGCGGATGGTGGCCTTGGCGGAGCCGGGGGGAGCCCTCGGGCGCCGCCACCTCTCCGACTCGATCCGCACGGGCTACTGCGGGCTCGCGCGAGAGCCCGCGACGCTGCAGGAGAAGGTCGACCGCCTGGAGAGGACGGAGATACTCGGCATGCTCGACCGGATGCGGGGAAACAAGACAGCGGCGGCGCGCGAGCTCGGCCTCTCGAGACAAGGCCTCAAGAACAAGCTGGCCCGCTACGGGATCGAGCCCGGGGTCGCGGGCCGGGACGAGCCCGGTGCGGAGGGGAGAAGCGCGTCTGCGGAGGCGGACTGACAGGAGGCCGATCCCGCTTCCCGAGGAGGTCGTTCGAGCGCGCGGACGGCTTTGGGGCGAAAAGGAAAAGCCCCGCTCGCAGCGATCGTCCCGCGCCGGCCGACCTGAAAAGGTCTTCGAAACATTGCCGGGAAAACGAGATGACGACAGTCGCAGGGCTTTTCGTCACTCTTCTGTTTCAATGAGTATACGCGACCCTCGAAGATAAGTCAAGGGACTCGCGTATCCGATTGAAATAACGCCTGTTGCCCGATGGATGCGGGCAGGAGACGCGTCTCACGATGGGCTTGCCCCGGGAAGGCGGCGCCTGGAGACCTGCTCCCCGCCGTTCCACCCGCGGGCGCGCCTCGAGGACAGCCTCCGGGCCCCGGCCGATGGAGCGTGGGAGAACCTCGTTGCGCCTGGAGGTTGCACGGCCTACGATCAGTTGGGGGAGGAACCGGGTCGGGGGTCGTCCGCCGAAGCGGGGAGAGGACTGAAGCCGCCCCGAGCCCCCCAGAGGGATCGCACCGTTGGAACTCGCCGGCCGACCGATAAGCCGTCTTCGCCTCCTGCTGCTCGCGGCGGTCTTCTTCTTCGCGCTTCTTCTCATCGTCGTTCTCCTCCGCAGGCCGTCCTCCCGGAATGAGACCCTCCCTTCCGGTGCGGGAGACGGAGAGGGGACCGCGACGATCGAGCCGGGCAACCCGGTCGAAGCCGGGTCACGCGGCACCTGGACCGTCCGATACGCGGCGGGGAGAACGGGGATCCGCGAGGGAGGCGGGGTGGTCCTCCACCTCCCGCTCTACTGGGACTGGACCGAGCCCCAGACGGCTGCCCCTTCTCTCCCCGGCTACTGCACCGTGGCCTGCTCCGACCCCGACGTGCGGATCGAGATCTACGCGGATCCTGAGTATCACTACGTTCGCGCGCGCGTGGCGAAGGGCCGGCTCGGGGCCGGGGACACGCTTCGCTTCGTTTACGGAGACACGCTCGGGGGGAGCGCCCCCGAAGCCCGCGCCCGCGCCGACTCCTACGCGGAAGCGGTTCAGGAGTTCCTCGTGAAGGTAGACGGGGACGGGGACGGCTTCCATGAGGAGATCGCCCGTTCTCCCTCGATCGAGATGCGCGCCGGGCAGGCGGCACAGCTTCGCGCCTACCTGAAAGGTGAGACGGAACTAGCTGAAACGACGATCGTTACGGTCGCCGCCCTCGACCGCTTCGGGAACCGCGCGGTCGACTACGCCGGCACGGTCCGCTTCTCCTACGGAGATGGCGTGTCCGGGGTGCCGGTGAACTATGCCTTCCGTCCGGAGGACCACGGCGCCCGCGCGTTTCCGATTCGGTTCGAGGCGGCCGGGTTTCACACGATCCGCGTTGTCGAGGAGGGGGGCGCGCTCCAGGCCACCACGAACCCGATCCGCGCGCGCCGGCCGGAGGAGAGAGAGCCGTACCGACTCCTTTGGGGGGACATCCATCAGCACTCCCGCCTCTCCGACGGGACCGGGGAGCCCGAAGACCTCATCCGCTACGCCCGCGAGGTCGGGAACCTCGACCTTTTCGCGCTGACGGATCACGACCACCACGGTCTCCGTCCGCTGGAGTCCTCATGGAAGAGGATCCGGGAATCGATCGCCGCCGCGTACGTTCCGGACGAGTTCGTCACCCTCCTCGGCTACGAGTGGACGAACTGGACCTACGGTCACCGGAATGTGTACTACCTGGACGACGAGGGCCCCCTCTTCTCCTTCGCGGACTCCGCAACGAACTCCCCGGGGGAGCTCTGGGCCGCGCTCCCGGCGGGACGAGCGATCACGATCGCGCACCACACCGGAGGCGGCCCCGTGCCGGTCGACTGGGGCCCCGAGCCTCCGTCCGGGAGGGAGCCCCTTGTGGAGATCAGCTCGATCCACGGAAGCTCGGAGTGCTTCGGATGTCTCAAGGGGATCTACAACCCGGTGCCGGGGGCCTTCGTGCAGGACGCGCTCGCACGCGGGTACCGCCTCGGGTTCATCGGCTCGGGAGACGGGCATGTCGGACATCCGGGGGAGACCGACTCCCCCTGCGGAGGACTGGCGGGCGTCTTCGCGGCCGGGAAGACGCGCGAGGACGTGTGGGAAGCCCTTCATGCACGAAGGACCTACGCGACCTCGGGAGAGAGAATCGTCCTCGAGGTACGGCTCGGGGCGCGTTGGATGGGCGAGGAGGTGAGCGCGGCCCTGCTGGAGGATCCGCTCCGCTTCCGCTTCGTCGTCTCCGGCACCGCTCCGATCGACGTGATCGAGCTGATCGAGAACGGAGCCCCGGTGGACACGGTGCTCGGCGCGGAGACGGCGATGGAGGGGACGCTCGAGGCACCGCTCCGGCCCGGCACCGCCTCCGCTTACTATGTTCGCGTCACCCAGATGGACGAGGGGCTCG
>JBDRFQ010000079.1:0-29021 GCA_043818685.1 Candidatus Eiseniibacteriota bacterium | reverse complement strand
GGCTTCGTGATGTAGTCGTCGCCGCCGAGCTTCATCCCCCTCACCTTGCTCTCGGCCGCGCTCCTGGCCGTGAGGAAGAGGAAGGGAACCTGGCGGGTCTTGTAGTACGAACGAATGCGACGGCAGAGCTCGTAACCGTCCACGCCCGGCATCATGATGTCGGAAATGATGAGGTCGGGAACGACCTTGAGGATCTTCCTGGCCGCGTCCTCGCCGTTCGAGGCGGTGATCACGCGGAAGCCCTCCATCTCCAGGCAGTACGCGAGCGAGGCGACGATCGCCGGCTCGTCGTCCACGACGAGTATCGTGTGCTGGCTCATTGCCTTCTCCTTCTCCGCACGAAGCGCCCCGCCGTCCGGCCGGGGGCTCCTTCTTCCCACGTATCGACCCGGCAGGGCAAGTCTTGACCGGCCGGGCTTGGCCTTCGGTGGGCCGAGCGGTACAATCCGCGCAAGGCCTGGTCGATGTTCGAGGAGGATGGAATGGACCTCGGTCTCGGAGGGAAGTCGGCCCTGGTCGCGGCATCGTCGACCGGGCTCGGACGCGCCGTGGCGGTCGCTCTCGGGCGAGAGGGGGCCCGAGTCACGCTTGGCGCCCGCTCGGAGGAGAACCTCCGGGCGGCGGCTCGGGAGGTGGAGGAGGCGGGGGGGGAGTCGAACCCGGTGCGGTGCGACCTCACGGACGCCGCCTCGATCCGCGCGCTTCTCGGGGCGGCCGAGAAGCGGTTCGGCGGTGTGGACGTGCTCGTCACGAACAGCGGGGGGCCTCCGCCCGGCCAGCTCGCGGATCTCTCGGAGGATCAGTGGGAGACGGCGGTGGAGAGCCTCCTCTTCTCGGTGATCCGCCTCGCGCGCGGCGTTCTTCCACACATGAAGGAAAAGGGATGGGGGCGGATCATCTCCCTCGTCTCGGTTTCGGCGAAGCAGCCGATCGAGAACCTGCTCCTCTCGAACACGATCCGGCCGGCGGTGGTCGGGTTCGCGAAGAGCCTCTCGCAGGAGGTGGCGCCGCACGGGATCACGGTGAACTGCGTGGCGCCGGGCTACACCAGGACCGGGCGGCTCGACGAGCTCGCCGCGGCGAGGGCGGAGAGGACCGGGGCGGCGGTCGAGGAGGTCTTCCGGGGATGGGAATCGACGATTCCGGTGGGGCGCCTGGGAAGGCCGGAGGAGCTTGCGGACCTGGTGCTTTTTCTCGCGTCGGAGAGAGCGGCGTATCTCACGGGGCTCACGGTCACCTTCGACGGGGGATCGGTGCGCGGGCTGCTGTGACGGGAAGATGCTAGAATCGGTTTCATAACCTCCTTCGTCGCGAGATCGAGCGAGAAGCCCACCGGCAAGGACTGAGGGTGAAAGCGCCCGGAGGCGGTCTCCGAAGGCCGTTCTGGACGTTTTCGCCCGAAGACGCAGCTGGGGAGCTTCGCAGCCGATCGCAGCAGAACGGAGGTTGTGAAACCGGTTCTAGTGTACTTGGTACCTTAACGAGAGGTCGATGAGCGAATCGGGAAAGCTCCCCTTCGTCGCGTTCGATGTCGAGACGACCGGGCTTCACGCGATCTGCGACCGGATCGTCGAGGTGGGCGCGGTCCGATTCGGTTTCGACGGGGCGGGGGAGAGGTTCGAGTCGCTGGTGAACCCGGGGTGCCGGATTCCGCCGGACGCGGCCGCTTTGCACGGGATCTCGGACGCCGACGTGGCGGGGGCGCCCTCGTTCGCCGATCTCTCCGGCGAGCTCCTCCGTTTCCTGGAGGGGGGCGTGTTCGTCGCCCACAACGCGCCCTTCGACGCCTCCTTCCTTCTCAGCGAATGCCACAGGGCCGCCGCGCCGGTTCCGGCTCTCTTCGCGCTCGATTCGTGCCGGCTCGCCCGTTTCGCCTTCCCCGGGCTCCGGAGCTACTCGCTCGACGAGCTGGTCGGGGCGCTTTCTCTCGAGCGCGGGCGGGGCCATCGGGCCCTTCCGGACGCGACGGCATCGGCGGATCTCCTCCTCCGATCCCTCCGGGCCCTCGGCGTCACGGAGGAGTCGTCTCTTTCCTGCATCTACGCGACGATCGGGGCGCCGATCCCCATTCGCGATCTCGGTTTCGATCCGGACCCCGAGCTGCCGGAGGAGTACGCGGCGCTCGCCGAGGCGATGGTGCGGGAGACCCCTCTCCGCATCCTCTACGAGGACCGCTTCGGAAAGAGGTCGCGGCGCACGGTGAGGCCCATTCGGGTCGTTTCCGTTCAGGGCCACCTGATGATGGAGGCGCATTGCCTGCTTCGGGGGGGGACGCGCTGCTTCCGCCTCGACCGGATCCAGTTCGGCGCCTGACGCATCGATTCCGCTTCCGCCCCGATCCAGCACCCCGACGCCCCGGCTCCTGCACCTCGATTCCCCTCGCTCGTTCTTTCCGTTCCCGACACCGAACCGGAAGCCGATCCCGAGACTGCATCGTGGTCTCGACGGTCGAAACGGGCGGCGTTGCCGTTGTGCTAGAATCGCCCGCATGACGACCGGATACCGCCCCCAGTCGAGAGACACGAGCGCCACCGCCGACCGCCTTATGATCGAGGCGTACCGCCGCATGCCTCCGTGGGAGAAGGCCGAGAGGGTCAGCCACCTCACGAGGGCCTCCCAAGAGCTTGCCCTCGCGGGAATCCGGGAGCGGCATCCGGGCGCGCCCGTGAGGGAGCTCCGTCTCCGTCTCGCCGCGTTCCGCCTTCCTCGGGAGATCATGATCCGCCTCTTCGGGTGGGACCCCGCGCGGGAGGGATACTGATGACCGCCGATCCGGTCGCAGTCGCCCTTCGCGTGGCGGAGATCCTCGAAGCGCTCGATATCCCTTACATGATCGGGGGCTCGGTCGCCGGCTCGGTTCACGGGGAGCCGCGCTCCACGGAAGACGTGGATCTTGTCGCCGATCTGGACGCGGATCGTCTGGATGCTTTCGCCGCATCCCTCGGAGACGGGTTCTTCCTCGACATCGAAGCGGCTCGAGAGGCGATCCGGCTCCGTACATCGTTCAACACGATCTGCCTCGATGGGATGATCAAGGTCGTCGTCTTTCTTCCGAAGGACCGGGACGCCGACCGCGAGGAGATGCGCCGCCGCCGCCGGATCGTTCTCTCCGCGGAGCCTGAGAGGCGCGTGTTCGTCGCCGCGCCGGAAGACCTCGTCGTCCGAAAGCTCGAGTGGTACCGCGACGGGGGAGGCGTCTCCGATCGGCAGTGGCGCGACGTGCTCGGGATCCTGAAGGTGCAGGGAGAGCGCCTCGATCTCCCCTATCTCCGCCGCCGGGCCGCCGCGCTCGATCTCGCCTCTCTTCTCGCCCGCACTCTCGCGGAGGCGGGAATCCCCTCGGAATAGCCGGACGAGGAGAAATCGCGGGATCCGGTCGCTCAGGCCCTACCCGAACTCGCGCGCGGCGGCAAGGAACGCGGCGATGTTCGCCCACGGGATGTCCGGCTCGTCGATGTCGTAGGCGGGAGAGAGGACGAGCCCGGCGCGCCCGAGCGTCTCCACGCGGAGGCGCACCTCCTCGCGGATCTCGTCCGGCGAGGCGAACGAGAAGGTCGTCTGCCGCCCCACCGTTCCCCAGAGCGCGAGACTCGGACCGAAGCGCCTGCGAACCGCCGCCGCGTCCATGTGCTCCGGCTGGAGCGGGTTGATCGCGTGAAAGCCGATCTCGACCAGATCGTCGAGGATCGCGTCGAACGCGCCGTCGCTGTGATAGAGGAAGCGAACGCCGCGGCTCTCCCCCCGAGCGGCGCCCAGGATCTCCGCGAGCCGTCCCTTGAAGAAGCGCCGCCACATCGCCGGGCTGATCATGAGACCGCCGGGCATCCCGACGTCGTCGTCGATCGCGAGGACGTCGGCGCCAGCCCGCGCGAGCGCCGCCGCGTGGCGTTTCGCCACGACGGTCAGCCGGTCGAGAAGCAGGTCCGCCCATTCCGGCCGCCTCGCCAGATCGATGAGAAAGTTCTCGAGGCCTCGGAGGCGCCACGCGGTCTCGAAGAGCTCGCCTCCGAGGTGGGGAGGGTTCCCTCCCGCGGCGAGCCCGCGCGCGTGGAGATCGCGCACCCGCCGCGTGAGCTCCTCGACGGGGGGCTCCCCGCGCGCCGTCGGGAGGGCGAAGCGCTCGAGGTCGTCGAGCGACCGCGCGGCGGCGAGGGGGTTCCGGCTCTCCTTTGATGCGGGGCGGTAGTCCCACTCCGCGTACGTCGCCATCTGCCCGCGGCTCCCGAGCCGCGTGTCTGGAGGATCCGCGTAGAACCGCTCGAAGAGCGCCTCCTCCTCCGGCGGCGCCGGGTACTCGACGAATTCGATGTCGAGGGAATCGTCCCGAAAGGCGCCGCGCGGCGCGAGCGAGCGGACATTCACGTCGTAGAACGCGAGCGCGCACGGAACCGGGCGCGGTTCTCCTCCCTCGAGAGCGAAGCGGACTCGTTCGCGCGCGTTCATCCCCGAAAGGTAACACAGCCGTCGGAACCGACAACCGGGAGACAACCGGAAGCGGACAACGGCAACCGGAATCCGGTTCCGCGCTCCGATCTTCCGCGGTGTCCGGTGACCGGCCGGGACCGGCCTTCCGGAACCTCGTTCCGGCCTCGTTTCGCAATCGTCTTGACCTCAAGCGCCTTGGGGGGATACAAGTTGGCATGAGACGGCTTTCCGCACACCGGGTTCGGCGCGCCCCTCGCCGGCCTCCCAGGAGGACGGGGTCCATCCATGATCGGCCAGACCGTATCCCACTACCGCATCCTCGAACGGCTCGGGAGGGGGGGATGGGTGTCGTCTACAAGGCCGAGGACCTCAAGCTCGGGCGGATCGTCGCGCTCAAGTTCCTCCCGCCGACCCTGACACGCGACGAGGAAGCGAAGACTCGCTTCGTCCAGGAGGCGCGCGCCGCCTCCGCGCTCGACCATCCGTCGATCTGCACGATTCACGAGATCGACGAGACCCCCGACGGCGCCCTCTTCATCTGCATGGCGCTCTATGAAGGGGAGACACTTCGAGGCCTTATCAAGCGCGGCCCCCTTCCGGTCGACGAGGCGACGCGCATCGCGCGCCAGGTGGCCGAAGGGCTTGCCAAGGCGCACACCGGCGGCGTCGTCCACCGCGACATCAAGCCGGAGAACATATTCCTGACGAAGGACGGCCACGCGAAGATCCTCGACTTCGGCCTCGCGAAGCTCGGCGCCGCCTCGAACCTCACACAGGTCGGCACGACGGTCGGCACGATTGCCTACATGTCCCCCGAACAAGCGCGCGGGGAGGAGGTCGACGGCCGCACCGACATCTGGTCCCTCGGCGTCGTTCTCTACGAGATGCTCACCGGGCGGTCCCCGTTCCGAAGCGACTACGAACAGGCGATCATCTACTCGATCCTCAACGAGGATCCCCAGGCGATCGAGGAGATCCGGACCGACGCGCCGACGGTGATCGCCGCGATCGCGGTCCGTTGCCTCCAGAAAGACCCCGCCTCCCGGTTCGCTTCCGCCGACGAGCTCACCGCTTCCCTCCGGATGCTCCACGGGCCCGGCGGAAGCGGCGCGGTCGCCGCGGCCCCGGCGGCCTCGCGGCGCGCGATTCGGCTCCGCCCGCTCCTCCTTGTCGGGGGCGTTCTTCTCGTCGCGGCGGTCGCCCTCGTCGTGGGGCGCCTCTCCCCGCGGGGGTCCGGCCCGCCGAAGCGCCCGATGCTCGTCGTGCTCCCCCTCGGGAACCGCGGGGCGGCCGAGGACGAGTACTTTGCCGACGGGATCACCGACGCGATCACCGCGCGCCTCGCGGGGATCCACGGGCTCGGCGTCATCTCCCGCCAGAGCGCGATGCAGTACAAGAAGAGCGGGAAGACGATCCGCGAGATCGGCGAGGAGCTGGGCGCCGACTACGTCCTGGAGGGGACGATCCAGCGCGAGCGACCCGCCGATCCGAAGAGCCCGCTGCGCGTGATCCCGAGCCTCATCCGCGTCTCGGACGACACGAGCATCTGGGCGGACAACTACGACGTCGAGATGACCGAGGTCTTCCGTGTGCAGTCGGAGATCGCCGAGCGCGTGGCCCGAAAGCTCGACATCGCCCTTCTCGAGCCGGAGCGCCGGTCCGTGGAGTCGAAGCCGACGGAGAACCTCGAGGCGTATGAGTACTTCCTCCGCGGGGGGGACTACTACCGGCGGCGCCTCACCGAGGACGACAGCCGGAACGCGATCGGGATGTTCGAGAAGGCGGTGGAGCTCGACCCGGAGTTCGCCGTTGCATGGGCCGCCCTCGCCAGGGCGCGCATCTGGCTCAAGTGGAACTACGGACACGAGGGGGAGATCGCCGGGGCGGAGCGGGCGGTGGAAGAGGCGCAGCGGCTCGCGCCCGACCTCCCCGAGACGCACATGGCGCTCGGCGAGTTCCACTACTACGGAAGCCGCGACTTCGACAAGGCGCTCGAGGAGTTCACGACGGTGCAGCGCTGGCAGCCGAACGAGGTGGAGGCGATCTCGGCGATCGGCTGGATCCGCCGACGCCAGGGGGACTGGGAGGGGGCGGTCTCCTATCTCCAGATGGCGCTCGAGCTGAGCCCCCGCGATCCGACGCTGAACCACACGCTCGGGCAGAGCCTGGTTCGAATCCGCCGGTTCGCCGACGCGGAGATCTACCTCGACCGCGCCATCTCTCTTGAGCCGGAAATCGTTTATTCCTATATCGACAAGGCGATCCTCTATCTCGAGTGGGACGGGAGAACGGACCGCGCCGCGCTGGTCCTCGAGGAGGGAATCGCGCGGATCCCGCTCTCCGAGTTCCTCGGCCCGACCCCGCTCTTCCTCATCCGGATCCTTCCGGAGACGTTCCAGCGCGTCTGCGCGTCGCTCAGCCTCGACACGCCGGGCGTCGACACCGCCTCCGACTCGGCCTACTGCCTGCTCTACAAGGCGGAGCTGTGCGCCCGCCAGAGCGAGCCGGAGCGCTCGCGCGCCCGCGCGGATTCGGCCCGCGCGATCCTCGATCGGAGCCTCCAGAGGCAGCCGGGCGCCGCGTACCTCCGCAGCCTCCTCGCGGTGGCGTACGCGGACATGGGGGAGCGGGAGGCGGCGCTTCGCGAGGGGAAGACCGCCGTCGACCTCCTCCCGATCGAAAAGGACGCGGTGAGCGGACCGTATCGCGTCGAGGAGTACGCCCAGATCTGCATGAAGGTCGGCGCCTACAACGAGGCGATCGACCAGCTCGAGCCGCTCCTGGCGATTCCCTCCCGGATCACGCCGGTCGTTCTTCGCCTCGATCCGCTCTGGGACCCGATCCGCAGCCGTTCGAGGTTCTCCAGGCTAGTCCGGAACGCGGGGGCGAGCTAGCCTGTCCTCCGAGCTCGGCGCCACGCCCCTGCGGGGTTGAAGCCCGGCCCGCTTTCAGCTATACTGATACATCGTACAAAGTCAGCGAATCCCTAGCCGTTTTCCGACAGGTCCATCGAGGAAGCCCTCGATCCACCCCGGGAGGTTCAAGATGTTCGACCATGGTCATTCCGCCCGTGCGAGCCGCGCACCGGCGGCCGGCGCCCGCTTCGCGTTCGCTCTGTTCTCCGTTTCCATCGCCGCGTTTCTCTTCCTGGGCCTCGTCCTCGCGCGCGAGGCTCGGTGCGCCGGGGGGAATCCCGAGGTCGTTCCGCCCGAAACGGGACTCGTCCGCTTCTGGATCGGGACGGGGGACGGCTCTTCGTGGAGCGACCCCGCGAACTGGACCCCGTCCGGTGTGCCCGCTCCGGACGACTCCGTTTTCATCCAGGCGGCGGTTCCGGACACGGTCGTTCCGGGGTTTCGCGGGAGGATCGAGGTGATCCTCGAGGAGAGCGCGGCGGTCGAGCGTCTCACGATCGACTCCGGCCCCTGGACCGTCTCCCTCGTTCTGCGGGACGACACGCTCACGGTGGGAGGCGAGCTCCTGAACCGGGGGCTTCTCGTGATCGAGCAGGACGCGGCCCTCGCCCTCCCCGAGGGTGCCGTGCTCACCAACATGCCGGACGGGGAGATCCGGCTTGTCGGCGGGAGCGTGGTGGGCGACGGGCGCCTCGTGAACGGCGGCCTCGTCGTCAAGATCGATCCGCCCGGCATCGAGCGCGCGTTCAGCACCATGACGGTCGAGTTCGACAACCAATTCGACGACCCGGGCGACGGGGCGATCGTCGTCGAGGGGGGCGTCCTCATCATGCAGGGGGAGCTCACGAACGACGGGACGGCGCACGTGACCGACGGCTCCCTCTGGATCGAGGGGGCGGCGACGAACAGCGGCTCGATCACCCTCGACCCGGGGACCGAGGCGCTCTTTGATCCGGCGGACGGCCCGGTCTCCGGCCTCTCCCTCTCGAGCGACGGGCTCATCGTTCTCGAGGAGGGGGCGGTCTTCTCCTTCCCGGACGCCGACGACGGTCTCGAGAACTCCCCGGGCGGCCTGATCCTTCTTCGGGGCGGCACGCTTCTCGGGCCCGGCTTCCTCGGCAACGGGGGCGTGATCCGCGCCGAGGGGGAGGGGGCGCTCCGTTCGGTCCGGAGCACGATCGAGATGCCCGGGGACAACCGGCAGCAGGATCCGGGGGACGGCGCGATCACCGCCGGCGACGGAGCGGTCCTCGCGCTCCAGGACGATCTCCTGAACCACGGGGAGATCACGGTCGAGGGCGGGGGAGAGCTCGCCGTCGAGCCGGGGGCGAAGGACGCGTCTCATCCGGTTCTCACGAACGAGGGGCTGATCGACATCGAGCCGGGCGGGACCTTCACCAACGCCTCGGAAGTGGAGGTCGGTCTTCCCGGGATCGTTCGGATCGGCGGGACCGCCTCGGTGGAGCCGGAGGCGGCCTGGGTCCAGAGGGGCCGGACGATCCTCGAGGAGAACGCCTCGCTCACGATCCGCGCCGACGGGCGGGTCGCCGGCGTGTTCGAGAACCGCGGCGTCCTCGAGCTCGGCGAGGGGGCGTCGGTCGAGAACCTCGGAAGCTTCCTACATGAAGAAAACGGGATCCTGGCGGGGGTCGGCACGGTGGACAACAGCGCCGGCGCGTTTCTCGCGGAGGGGATCTTCAAGCCGGGCGATCCGGTCGGAATCCTCACGCTCGTCGGCGATCTCGTGCTGGGCGGGATGAGCGAGGTGTGGGTCCATCTGGCGGGCACGGTTCCCGGCGAGGGGTACGATCGGCTCTTCGTGGAGGGGGCGGTCACCACGGCCGGCGCGCTCAAGGTCGGCCTCATCGGCTTCGAGCCGGAGCTCGGGGACCGTTTCGACGTGATCGAGGGGACCGGGGGCACCATCCTCACCTCGATCGGCTGCTACGGCGGCCTCGACCTCCCCGGCGGGCTCTACCTCCAGCCGCTCGAGGAGTCGGGCGGTCTCGCGCTCGTCACGGTCGACTCGATCGCGGCGAACGCGGCGCCGGAGGCCGCCTTCGACGTCGGATCGACCGACGCCGGGGTTCCGGTCGTGCTCGAGCTCCTTCTGAACGACGTCGACGAGGACGGCGATCCTCTCCGGATCGTCGGGCTCGGGACGGTCGGGACCGCCGGGTTCGTCACGATCGACGGGGGGGACTCGTCGGTCACCTACACGCCCGCCGCGGCGTTCGTCGGCGCGGACGCGTTTCGCTACGCGGTGACCGACTGCCGGGGCGGGATCGACTCCGCCCTCGTGACGGTTCATGTATCAAGCGAACCGCGCCTCTGGTTCGTGCCCGGCGACGCGCCGACGATCGCCGCCGGAATCGACTCGGCGTTCCCCGGCGACACGGTGGTCGTCGCTTGCGGGACCTACCCCGAGCACGACCTCGCGGTGAGGTCGGGGGTCGTGCTCCGGAGCCAGGACCGCCTCGCCGGGTGCGCCGTGATCGACGCGGAGGGCGCGGGGCGCGGCCTCCTCTGCGACGGCGTCGACGCGGGGACCGTGATCGAAGGGTTCACGATCGCAGCCGGCGCCGCGGACCGCGGGGCGGGGCTCCTCTGCCGGAACGGGTCGTCGCCCGAGCTCCGGCGTGTCGCGCTCGTCGGGGGCGCCGCGTCGGGGGAGGGGGGAGGCTTCGCGTCGGACGCCTCCTCGCGCCCGGTCTTCCGGCAGGCCACCTTCGCGGGGAACCGCGCGGACGCGCTCGGCGGGGGCTTCCATCTCGAGGGGGAGGCGGTCCTCGACCGCGTGATCCTCTGGGGGAACGGGGCGCCCGGCGGGGCGAGCGCGTACCTCGAGGCGGGGTCGAAGGCGTCGTTCACGAGCGCCGACGTCGAGAGCGCGGGGGTCGAGGGGCCGGGCCTCGCGACTTACGACGCGCCGACGATCTACGAGGATCCGGTCTTCTGCGGCGCGACGGACCCGGAGGATGCGCCGGCCGCCGAGGGGGACTTCCGGATCGACCACGGTTCCCCCTGCTTCGCCGTCCCTCCCTCCGCGATCCGCGGGGCGTACGGGGCGGGGTGCCTGGGGCACCTCACCTTCGACGAGGAGTGGTTCGGTGAGGATCCCCCGGGCGGACTCCAGACCTCGGTCGAGGAGGCGGAGGGGGGCGTGCTCGGGGCGCGTTTCGACGTGCATCCGAACCCGTCGTCGGGGAGCGTGACGATCGCCTTCTCCCGCCCGGCCGGGGCGGGCGGCGCGCTTCGGGTGTACGACGTCGCCGGGCGTCTCGTGCGCGCGTATGCGCTCGCGTCGAACGCCGGATCGATTTCGTGGGACGGAACCAACACGGCCGGCGCGCGCGTCGCTCCGGGCGTCTACTTCGTGCGCCTCGCGACGGGGAACGCGACCGAGACGAAGCGCGTGACGCTGATTCGTTAGCCTGGATCGTGCGCGCGTTTTCGTCGCGGGGGTGAGGAGCGCGTGCCGTAGGATGGGATCGTTCGCGTGATTGTCCTGGCCGTCCTGCTGCTTCTCATCGCGCCGGTCCCCCGGGCCGCCGCCTCGATCCTCGATGTCGCTCCGGACGGCTCCGGCGCCTACGCGAACCTACAAGAGGCCCTTGCCGCGGCCGGACCGGGCGACAGCATCCGGCTGGCGGACGGGGTCTTCGCGGGAGCCGGGAATCGGAACCTGACCCTCGGCGGCGAGCTCACACTCTTCTCGGCGAGCGGCGAGGCGGAGAGCTGCGCGGTCGATATCGAGGGGGACGGACGCGCCTTTCTCATCTATACGTTTCCGGGCAGCTCGATCCGCATCGAGGGGATCACCCTCCGGGGCGGCGACCCTGCGTCGCTTCCCGAGGAGCTCCTCCCCGGCTACGGCGGCGCGCTGGCGGTGAAGAGCCTTGCGGCCGGCGGCGCCGTCTCGGTCGAGGGGTGCGTGTTCGAGGAGAACCGGGCCGATGCGGGGGGCGGAGCTTTCTTCTGGGGAGGAGGGGGGATCTTCAGGAGCTGCACCTTCCGCAACAACGTCGCCACCGACGGGGGGGGAGCCTACTGCTACCTGTGCCTGGAGGGGGGCGGCGTGCGCTTCGAGGAGTGCCTCTTCCACGGGAACGACTATCCGTCCGAGCCGGTGGGAGGGTACGGCGCCGGGGTGTTCTTCAGCCGTTCGATCGGACGTGTCGAGAGCTGCACCTTCGCGCTGAACCGCGCCTGGTACGGGGGCGGGATCCTCCTCTCCGACGAAGCGGATGTCGGCGTCGAGGCGTCCCTCATCGCGTTCGGCACCCGGGGGAACGGGCTCGCGGTCTTCGGCGCGGACGTCGCGATCACGAGAAGCGACATCTTCGGCAACGAGGGCGGCGATTGGGTGGGAACGATCGCGGGGCTTCTCGGCGTCGACTGCAACCTCTCCCTGGACCCTCTCTTCTGCTCGATGAACGAGGGCGACTTCACGCTCCGCTCCGACTCCCCCTGCCTTCCCGAGAACAACGACACGTGCGGAGCGGTGGGGGCGCTGGGGCTCGGCTGCGAGGCGCCGGTGGGAATCGCGGGAAAGGACGCGGGGCCTTTGAGCGGCCTTCGATTCTGGACGCGCGGTCCCGATCCCTTCAACCGAACGACGGAAGTGGCGTTCGTGCTCCCCGAGCCCGCGCACGCGCGGCTCACGATCCACGATCTCTCCGGCAGGCTCGTCGCCGTTCTTCTCGACGAGAGTGTGGGCGCCGGCGAGCACACCGTTTCGTGGAGCGGGATCGGGCGCGCGGGGGAAATCGTCCCCTCGGGGACCTACTTCGCTCGTCTTGACGCCGGCGGCCGGGTCGTCACCCGTAAGATCACTCGGATCCGATGATCCATCTTCTCACGTCGTCGCCCCTGCGGCGGGGAAGCGCTCCTCTCGACCGGCGAGTACCCGAACCCATCACGGTCCTCCCATCCTCGCGGCGCCGCGGTCGCTCTCCATCGTCGTTCGTCTGTCGAGTGTGACCGGCGCGTTTCCGAACCAGGTGTAGCCTCACATGACGTTCCAAGCCCTCGAACCTCTTGCAGTTCGTTCGCTTACGTGGTACCATAAAAAGACATTGCCGCACGAGGATTGTCGACTCGTGAAAGGCCGCGTTTCATGATTTGAGGCCGCGACGGAGTTCTGCGTGAGATCACCCCCCCCATGCGATCCCTCTTTGCGCTCGCTCGAGATCCGGCCATCGCTTCGCGCCGGACCCGCGCGCTCCTGCCTTCAACGACGATCCACGACCGAGACACCCTGCAGTCCATGCCGTCTTTCGATCAGCCAATTGCAGTCACACGAACGGAGGACACCCCATGCGCCCGGCACTGATCGTTCTCTTCGCCCTCGTCCTGGCCGCGCCCGTATTCGCGGGCGACAACCCGAATGCACGGATCTTCCTCGAGTTCGAGAACGACTCGAACTACATCGAGCCGGAGATATTCTCCCTGTTCGATGCGACCATCTATCTGGAGAACCTCGGCCCGGACGGCGGTGTTTATGCCGTCGCCTTCAAGCTGAACGCAACGCCAGACATTCTTTTCTCCAGCATCACCCCCAGGAGCGGTGGCCTGGTCGTCGGCGACGAGACGGAGGGGTGGGCGATCTCCTATCCCGCGTGTCTCCATCCGGACGGGAACGGGCGCGTCGCCCTGGCGGACATCTCCTACATCTATATGGACATCCCGGGCACACTCGAGATTGTTCCGAACGACTACAACACGACCGAGGTCGTTGACTGCAGCATGGAGACCGACCATTGGTGCGTTCGCCTCGAACCCTCGGGGAACGGTGGCGTGTGGGCGCCGCCTCCGCCCGGCAACTGTCCGCTCTCCTACGAGAACTGGCTCGTTCCCTCGGAGGCGCCGACCATTCAGGCGGGGATCGACTCGGCCGGTGCGGGGGACACGGTCACCGTCGCGGCGAACACGTACTACGAGCACGACCTCCTCATGAAGTCCGGGATCGTCCTCAGGGGGGAGACCGGGCTCCCCGAGGACGTCGTCATCGACGCCGACTCGCTCGGCCGCGTCTTCTCGATCCCCGACACGACCGACAGCATGTGGATCCGGCACGTCACGATCACCGGGGGCTACGTGACGGACGACTACCTGGCCGAGGGAGGCGGGATCTACTGCGAGGGGAACCTGATCCTCGAGAACTGCGTGATCGCGGGGAACGCCGCGCACGGGTCTTCCGTCGGTGCGCACGGCGTGAGCGCCCACGGCGGGGGGATCGCGTTCGATTCGTGCACCCCGCACCTCATCCGCTGTCTCATCACCGGGAACACCGCGGTCGCCGAGGCCGCCCCCGGCCAGTACGCCTCGGCGTACGGAGGGGGGATCCACACCAACAACTGCCAGCCGTTCCTGACCGAGTGCACGATCTCCCACAACGATCTGATCCACACGGCACCCGGCGATGGGCGCGGCGGGGGGATCTGGTGCGGGAACACGTCCATGCTCGTTCAGAACTCGATCATCGCGTTCAGCGGGCACGGGGAGGCGGTCCGCTGCTCCGAGTGCGACGCGACGCTCCTCTGCTCGGACGTCTTCGGGAACGCGGGGGGCGACTGGGTCGGCTGCCTCGCCTCGATGGACAGCATCGACGGGAACTTCCGGGCCGATCCGAACTTCTGCTGGGACCTGAACCCGGACCAGCGCTACACGCTTCAGGACACCTCCGCCTGTGCGCACGACACGTGCGGGGCGATCGGGGCGCGCCCGGTCGGGTGCGCCTACGTGATCACATGGAACGGCGGCGGGGACGGCTACTCCTGGTGGGACCCGGACAACTGGGACCTCGACCGGGTGCCGGAAGCGGACGATGACGTTCGCATCACGAGCCCGGATGCCCCGTGGGTCGAGTTCTACGGAGGGGGGAGCGCGACGGTCCGGAGGCTGACGCTCATCGGTCCCGGATCGTACAGCAGGCTCGAGATCTACTCGGACACGCTCGCGATCACCGAGGGGGCGCAGAGCGACACGGCGATCATCATGATCCACGAGAACGCCGCGCTCGGCCTCGGTCCCGGATGCGTTTTCACGAACGGGCCGATCGCCAGGCTCGATCTCCTGGGAGGGGATCTGGTCGGTGAGGGGAGGTTCGTGAACGGCGGCCGTGTGAGGAAGCAGGATCCCGAGAAGTCGCGCGCGATCAGCACCGTCACCGTTGAGTTCGACAACGAGATGGGCGACCCGGGGGACGGGGCGATCGAGGTCGAGCAGGGGACCTTGGTCTTCGAATCGGAGTTCACGAGCGCCGGCTCGACCTACGTGTATGCCGGCGCGGAGATGCAGCTCGATCCGGGCGAGGGGCCCCTCCGCGCGGACAGCCTCTCGAACAGCGGCGTGATCGTGCTTTACGACGGGAGCGTGCTCGCGATCAACGGGCCCCAGGCGGTCTTCACGAACGAAGCGATCGGCGAGATCCAGCTTCTCGGAGGGGACGTCGTTGGAACGGGGGCCCTCCATAACTACGGCCTCGTGCGAAAGGCGGAGACCTACCCGCTCTCAAGGAGCGCGAGCCGCCTCGCGGTCGACTTCGAGAACCTCCCGGGCGATCCCGGGGACGGCGCGGTGACGGTTGACGAGGGGACCCTCGTCGTGGAGGACGAGTTCGCGAACGCCGGATCCCTCTCGGTGAACGGGGCGGCCGAGATGCAGCTCGATCCGGGCGAGGGGCCGTTCCGGGCGGACTTCTTCACGAACACGAACGTCGTCGTCATCGGGAGCGGGGCGGTCCTTTCGATCCTCGACTCGGCGACTGTCTTCAAGAACGCGCCCGCGGGGCTCGTGAAGCTGCAAGGAACGGGCGAGATCCTCGGCGCCGGCTCGCTCCACAACTACGGTTCGTTCCTCAAGGAAGACCCGATGAAGGACCGCGCGCTCGGCCACATCGCGGTCGAGTTCGAGAACGTCGGCGATGACCCGGGAGACGGAGCGCTCACTATACAGGACGGGGTCCTCTGGATGGAGGGGGAGGTCGCGAACTCGGGATCGATCATTGTGCACGACGCCGCGGAGATGCTCCTCGATCCGGGCGACGGGCCGTTCCACGAAGGGAAGTCGGCCGCCGGGGGCGCGCGTTCGCGCGCGGCGGCAACGAACCTCGTCGGCGGGAGCTGGGAGATCCTCGGCACCGTCCGCCTCGACACCGTCGCGGCGTTCACGAACCAGGGGCTCGTTCGCTTGGACAGCTCGGGCGTATTCGACAACGACGGGACGTTCGGCCACGAGGAGAACGCGGTGCTCGCGGGGAGCGGGACGTTCGACAACACGGGCGGGTCCTTCACCGGCGCGGGGGCGATCCGTCCGGGAGGCTCCGTCGGGACGCTCAGCTTCCTCGGCGATTTCGTTCAGACCGCAACGAGCGAGATCGAGGTGGAGATCGGCGGGACCGCGCCCGGGACCGGGCACGACGTGTTCGCGATCACGGGGGCGGCCGCTCTGGACGGTGCCCTCTACGTGACGCTCGTGGACGACTTCGAGCCGGTTGAGGGGGACTCGTTCGCGCTGATCACGATCGGCGGGATGAAGGGGACGCGCACCGACTTCGACTGCTTCTCCGGCCTCCAGACCCCGGGCGGGCACTACCTCGAGCCGGTTCAGGAGGCCGACCTCTTCTCGCTCGTTGCCAGGGACACGCTGACGGGGAACGCGGCGCCGGTCGCCGCGGCGGACTTCGACAGCACCGACGCCTCGACCCCGATCGTCGTCGACGTTTTGGCGAACGACGCGGACGCCGACCTCGATCCGCTCCGTATCGCGTCGCTCCACACGGCCGGAACGATCGGTGCCGTCTCGATCCTCCCCGGGGACACGCTCGTCCGCTTCGTCCCGGCCCTTCTCTTCACGGGGCGGACCTCCTTCTCCTACTCGGTCACCGACTGCGAAGGCGGAGTCGACACCGCAACGGTCACGATCGGTGTGGCGAGGAGGCCGCGGACCTGGCGCGTGCCGGGAGACGCGCCGTCGATCGCCGAGGGTCTCCTGCTGGCGGCCGCGAAGGACACGGTGGAGATCGAGTGCGGGACGTACCACGAGAGCGGCCTCGTGATGAAGCCGGGAGTCGCTCTCCGGAGCGAGACGGGCTCCTTCGATTGCGTCACGATCGACGCCGATTCGCTCGGGCCGTGCCTCACCGGCGCGGGGCTCGAGAGCACGACCGCGGTCGTCGGGATCACGTTCACCGGCGGGCTCTCCCCCGGCGGGGGAGGCGTCGTCTTCACCGATGCCGATCCTCTCATCAGGCGGTGCCGGTTCATCGGGAACGTGTCGACCACCTACGGAGGCGGGCTCCGGATCAACGGAGGCGATCCGTTGGTCTCCTCGTGCGTGTTCGCGGAGAACCGCGCCCCGAGCGGCGCGGGCGTTGCCCTGTTCGACTCCGACGCGATCGTGGAGAGCTGCCTGGTCGTCGGGAACGTCGGCTCCGTGTCGAGCGCGGGGATCCGCACCGCCGGCGGAAACCCCTCGATCCGGAGAACGACGTTCGCCGAAAACACCCTCACCAGTGGATTCGGGGTCTGTCTCTACGTCGTCGGCGGGATCGCCTCGCTCGAGAACGTGCTTCTCGCGTCCAACGTCGGGAACGCTCCCGTCTACTGCACAGCGGCCGGAGACGTGACGCTGGCCTGCTCGGACGTCTACGGCAACTCGGGGGGCGACTACGTCCACTGCCTCTTCGGGATGAACGGAGTCGACGGAAACTTCTCCGGCGATCCGCTCTTCTGTCGGTGGAACGCGCCGGAACCGTACTCGCTCGACGCGGCGTCTCCCTGCGCGCCGCTGAACCAGCCGTCGTGCGGCCTCGTCGGCGCGTTCGGCGTCGGGTGCACGGTGACCGGGGCGGAAGGCGGGGAGAGCGCGCCGGCCCCGCTCGCGTACAAGCTCCACGCGAACCGGCCGAACCCGTTCAACCCGGCGACGACGATCCGCTTCGACCTGCCGAAGGCGGGTCGCGCGATGCTCGCCGTGTACGACGTCGCGGGAAGGCGCGTGGCGCTCCTCGCGGACGGATCGTTCGCCGCCGGATCGTTCGAGCGCGTCTGGGACGGAAAGGACGGCGCGGGGCGCACGGCCGGCTCCGGCGTCTACTTCGCCCGATTCGTTGCCGGCGACTTCACGGCCGTCCGGAAGATGGTGATGCTGAGGTAGCCCCGCGGAGCATAGGGGGACACGTACCGATTTCCCATGGTTGCGGAATTCGGTACGTGTCCCCGAGTTCCCATCCACCCACAAAAGCAATGACAGCGCCGGGCGCGGTGCTATGATCGGGCCGGTTCCCGTCGCGGCGGTCGCGTCCGCGCCTTCCCGGGAGCACCGAGGTCGCGTTCGATGGGTTCGTTTCTTCGCAAGATCCGGTCGCTCTTTCTCGCCGGGATCCTCGTCATGGTCCCCGTCATCGTTACCTATCTCGCTCTTCGCCTTCTCTTCCACGCGGTGGACGACGTGCTCGGGCCGTGGATCGGCCGCCTCGTCCAGAGGCAGATCCCCGGGCTCGGCCTCGCCGCGACGCTCCTCCTCATCTTCGGCGCGGGGATCCTCGCGACGAACTTCCTCGGGCGCTGGCTGATCGGGGTGGGGGAGAGGATCTTCGGAAGCGTCCCGCTCGTCCGGAACATCTACAACGCGGCGCGCGAGATCGTCCACGCGCTCGCGACGCCGAGGGAGAAGCAGCCGTTCAAGGAGGTGGTGCTCGTCGAGTACCCGCGGAGGGGCGCGTACGCGTATGCGTTCGTCACCGCCTACTCGAGGCTGCGATCGGCGGACGGGGGAGAGGAGCGGGTGGCGCACGTGATGGTCCCGTCCACGCCGATCCCGACCACCGGATGGATCCTCGTCGTTCCGGTGGGCGAGCTGATCTACCTCGACCTCAGCGTGGACGCGGCGCTCCGCGCGCTCCTCTCGGCGGGGGCGGCGGTGCCCCCGGAGCTTCGCCGGAAGGTGCCGGAAGCCTAGCGTCGTGTCCCAGAAACACCTTCCCCTCTGGTCGGCCCTCGCGGCCCCTGGCCGCGTTGCTCCTCCTTGGCGTATCTCTCTGATACGACTTCGTCGTCGCGTCTTGCCAGGGTCCACGATGACTCGCCCGGATTGACAGGGTACTTCTGGGACACGACACAAGCCGCCTACGGCGGGCCGAGAAGTCTCTCCTCACGTCTTTCCCGACGGCACGGGCTCAGCCGCTATCGGGTCCTCAGCACCTTTCGCGCGTGCGTCTCGCCCCCCGTTTCGAGCCTCATGAGGTAGAGGCCGGAGGGGAGGTCGCGCCCCCGATCGTCCTTCCCGTCCCACGTCGCGGCGCGACCAGCGGCGCCTCCATCGAAGAGCGTCCGCACCTTCCGCCCGCTGATGTCGAAGATGTCGAGGCGCGCGTTCTCCGCCGATGCGGCGACGTGGAAGCGGACCGTCGTGCGCGACCGGAACGGGTTCGGCGCGGGGAGGCCGAGGGCGCCCATCTCCCGCACGCCGGCCGACACGACCGCCGTGTACGGCGACTCGGGAGCCGCGACGAACTTCTCCGTGTTCGAGGCGAGGTGCGTGCCGGAGAGCCCGAGGTCGACGAGGTCCCAATCGTCGTAGTCGAACGAGGGCTCGAGCCCGAGCCGGATCCCCGTGATGCTCCAGTCGAGGCGGTCCTGATCCGGGGTCTCCGCCGGATCGACGACGGGGGAGGGGATCTCCGTCCCGAGGCAGGGGAGGGTGAACGAGGTATCGTCCGCGCCGAGAAGGAAGGTCCAGAGCGGGGTCGGAATGTCGAGGGTGTCGCCCGGCTCGGCCCACTCCGCCGTGTCCGGGATCGTCGTCACGAGGGAAAGCCCCGCGCGGTGCACGTCCGGGAAAAGGCCGGCGCCGAGGTTCGCGACCGAGGTCCAGGTGAACGCGTTCGCGCCGAGGCTCGGCGCCGGGACCTCGAGGAACTCCGTTGCGTTCGCCGTGTCCCCCGCGACGAGCCCGCTCCTGTCGAAGGAGGCCGTGCTCGCGATCCCCTCGACCGTGTCGGTCTGGAGCGCCCCGGCGAGGTAGTCCGGGCTCCCGGGGACGCCGGAGCCGAGCGTCGAAAGGGGGAGCACTGTGTTCACCCCGCCCGGCGTCCCGGCGAACCCGCTCGGCATGAGGCGTCCGAAACCGGAAAGCCCGTCGAGGTCGGCGACCGCCACGCAGAGAACGTCCATGTCCGGGGCGGTATTCGCCACACGGATCCGGACCGGCGCCCCTTCCGCGATCGTCAGGCTGAGATCCTGCTCCCCCGGGCCGTTCACGACGATCCCCTCTTCGAGGGCGTACTTCCTGACGTCGAACTCGGCGAGGAGCGCGAGAAGATCCGGCTTGTCCGACCCGAGCTCGTTGAGAAGGGTCATGAGCGGCATCTTCGCGTAGACTGCCCCGATGTCCGTCGTCGTCTGATCATCCACATAGATGACGTACGGGGTGCGGCTGAGCGGGATGAGCCCGAGCTCGATCTGAAGGGGGAGATAGATGGCGCCGGGGACACCTTGCAGCCCGACGAGCGGGAAGGTCTCCCCGATGGTCGGCGCGAACCGCTCGAAGCTGCCGCCGAGGAGGTCCGTCGCGAACGAGAGGAGCTCGCGTACGAAGAAGGTCCTCCACACGAGCGCGAGGTCGACGATCCCGTCGTTCCAGACGATGTTGAACCCGGAGATGTCTCCCTGATAGGTCGGCCGCTCGACCTCCGTTCCCTGCTCCCGGATCGGGAGGATCATCGTGCCCGCGTCGACTCCGTAGACCGTGAGGAACGCGTAGCCCTCCTTGCCGGCGGTGACCGTCTGCGGGCCCGAGAGGGACGGGTCGGAGAAGACGGCGATCCCCGAGGCGTTCGTCCGCGCCCCGTTGCCGGCGAACGGGACGCCCGGCGTCGGGCCGATCTGGCAGTAGGCGTTCTCGACCGGAACCCCGGTGACCTCGTCGATCACGGTGATCGTCACGCTCCCCGCGATCGGGCCGCCCCCGAAGCCGCCGGCCGGATCGATCACGGCGAGGGCGGGGCCGCCGGCGGAGAGGCAGGCGAGTGCGGCGAGAAGGGCCGAAACCAATCGACACATTAACAATGTCCTCATGAACCATTCCTCCTTCGCGGCGAAGGACCCGTGTCGGCGAACCCGGAGCGGCGGATGGGGGTCTCCGGCCGCCGGATCCGATCGTCTTTCACTCTGTTTCCCCTCGGGGCGCCGTCTTCCCCGCGCTCCGGCTGCGCGCGAACCGCGATCAGCGCCGCGCGAGGCCGGCCCACCGCCGGGCCGCAGGGAGCGCGAGGGCGGCGAGGCCGACCTTGAGCGCGTCCCCGGGGAGGAAGGGGAGAACCCCGGCCTGGATTGCGCCTTCGATCCCGACGAACCGCGCGAGAAACGCCGCGCCGCCGGCGAGGATCACCGCGCTTCCAAGGAGCATCGCGGCGGCCGCGGTGTGGGGGCGGCGATCCCCGCCGCGCTCGGAGAGCGCGCCCGCGAGAAACGCCGCCGGAACGAACGCCATCAGGTACCCGCCGGTCGGGCCGGCAAGAAACAAGGCCCCTCCCGTCCCCTGAGAGAAGAAGGGGAGCCCCGCCGCCCCCTCGGTCAGGTAGGCGAGGAGCGCGAGCGCCCCGCGCCGGCTTCCGAGAAGCGCCCCGACGAGGAGGACCGCGAACGTCTGCGCGGTCACCGGGACCGGGCTGAACGGGAGCCGGAAGGCGACCTGCGCCGAGAGCGCCACGAGGAGGGAGCCTCCGATCACGAGGGCCGAGTCCGCGAGGATCCCCTTCCGCGGGAGGAGCACCCGGCCGAGGGTGAGCGTGTTCTGGTCGCGCATGCGTGTCTCCTTGCGGGCGCCGCGCCGAGGCCCGGCGGCCGCCCGATGAAGCCCGAGATTCCGCTTCCCGTATAGCACAGGGGGGGCTCCCCGGCCATCTCTTTCGCCCTCCCGGCCGGGCGCGGAGGGCCTCCGCCGGAGTCCGGGCGCGCTTGGATTGGGCGGGGCGGAATGGTATCCTTATATCTTCCGGGCGGGGTGAGGGCGGCGGGGGAAGACGGCCGGCACGAATTGAAGGGGGTCCGGGCGGATGCGGCCGCGCCGACTGGAGGACGCCCGAGGAGCGGAGGAAAGAGGGCAATGGCCTCGTTTATCGGAAAGTTCGTGGACGACCTGAAGTACGGCAAGCCGATCGTGATCGTGTCGGGCCTGCCGCGCTCGGGCACCTCTCTGGCGATGAAGATGCTCGACGCCGGGGGCCTGTCGCAGGTGGTGGACGGAATCCGGACGGCGGATGAAGACAACCCGAGGGGTTACTTCGAAGACGAGCGGGTGAAGGACCTGCACAAGATGTCCGAAAAGGGCTGGGTGCGGGAGGCGCGGGGGAAGTCGCTCAAGGTGATCTCCTTCCTGCTCAAAGATCTCCCCGATTCGAACCGCTACAAGGTCGTCTTCATGAGGCGCCACCTCGAGGAGGTTCTCGCCTCGCAGAACAAGATGCTCGAGCACCGCGGCGAGAAGAGCGAGACCCCGGACGATCAGATGAGGAAGATCTACGAGGACCATCTCCAGCAGGTGTACGGGCTGCTCGACCGGACGCCTCACTTCGACGTTCTCTACGTCGACTACACCGCCGTACTCGAGGATCCGCGGGGCCAGGCGGTCCGCATCCGCGACTTCCTCGGCATGCCGCTTGACGTGGAGAAGATGGCGGGGGTCGCCGACAAGACCCTCTATCGAAATCGGGCCGAGAAGGCCGGCTCGTAGGCTCGCGATTCTGAGCGAACGTGGGGCCCGGGCGTGGCCGCGCCTGGGCCGTTCCTACGACATACCCCGCCCACCTTTCTGTCTATCCCCATATCGGGAAGCAGATTACACGCGTTCCATAAGGTTTCGGCCGAAGTGACGGAAACGCCGGGGGAGCGAAAAAATCGGCTTGACAGGGCGACAAATGTCTAGTAGATTTTGTTCAGGTGATGTGGCGAAGGGGCCCAGGTGGGGAAGATGGACTTCGTACCTCTCAAGATCCAGACGCGGTTCTCGCCGCTTCTCTCTTCGATCGAGCCGGACGTCTTGGCGCGGCGGCTCGGCGAGCTCGGATTCCGGGCGGCCGGAGTGGCGGATCGCGGCGTCCTTCTTGGGGCGGCAGCCGCGGCCGGCGCCTTTGGCGAGCACGGGATCGCCCTCGCGGCCGGTGCGGAGGTGGCGGTGCGGTTTCCTCGGCCCGGGGGCGATCTTCTTCCCGCCAACTACACGCTGACCCTTTTTCCGGAGACCGAGGAGGGGAGCCGGAACCTCGATCTTCTTCTCGAGCGGATCCAGCGGGCGGAGAGGCCGCCCCTTCTCCGGGGCACGGCGGAGATCCGTGAGATCGAGGAGCACGCGCCCGGCCTTCTCGCCCTGAGCGGCGGGCTCACCGGACCGGTGTCGGGGGCGTTCGCGCGCGGGCGCGCGGGAGACGCGCAGCGCGCCCTTCACCTCCTGATCGATCTCTTCGGCCCCCCGCGCCTATTCCTTGAGACATCAAGAACAGGCTCCCCCAGGGAGGCGCTCGTCGAGCCGTTCCTCCGCGAGGCGGCGCGGCGTTTCCGCCTTCGGAGGGTCGCCGCGGATCCGGTGCGGGCGCTTCGGCCCGGGGAGGGGCTCCTGATGGCGCGGCTTCGCTCCGTGGCGGCGCCTCCGCGCCCCGAGGATCCCCCGGATTCGTTTCTCGCGGAGGGGGAGGTCGCCCTGCCTGCGCCGGCGGAAATGGAGCGGCGCTACCAGGATGACCCGGAGCCTCTTCGCTCCGCGCGCGAGATCGCCGAGCGCACGCGTCCTTTCCTCGCGGATGAAGAGGCCCCGGTGCGCGCCGGGGAGACGGACGAGATCATCCGGATCGCTCTCGATGAGCTCGAGAAGCGCTATGGGCCGGGTCCCGGCGGGAAGCGGAAGGAGGTCGAGGCGCGCTTCTGGGAGGAGTTTTGGGGGATCGAGGAGGGGCCTCTCCGGGCCGCGATTCTCCCCCTCTCGGGTCTCTTTCGCGCGCTGCGGAGGGCGAGGCCCGATCTGCAGGTCCACACCTCTTTTCTCTCGGGCAGCCTGCTCGGCCTGCTCACCGGCTTGCAGGAGGACGGGCCCGACGAGAACGAAGGCCTGGCCCCGCGAGCGGACGAGGACTCCCCGCGCATATTGATCGAGGGAGACCGCGAGGGCCTGTCGCTCGCCCGGAGGCTCCTTGAGGAGCGGCTCCCCGGCCATCTGTTCCCCTCGATCGTTCCTCGCCCGCTCGATCCGGCGATCGCGGAGAAGGCGGACCGGTTGTTTCATCGGTTTTCGGGGGAAGGATCCGGACCCAACCCACACCCACCCACCGCGAACCCCTCCGGTCCTCAAGACCGGGGGACCCGCGGTCCGGATCCTCTCCCGAAGGCCGAGGTGGAACGGATTGCCGCGCGCGCCCTCTCGGGCTACCACCGCGATCCGTCCGAGATCGTCTGGGCGAACGGGCCGCGCGGAATCTGGCTTCCTCCGGGGGGGAACCGCGGAGCGCTCCGAATCGCCCTCAGGGAGTCCCCTCTTCTCGATACCCTGCGGGCGAGCGCGTCCATCGAGGGGGAGGGGGACCCGTTCGAGATCCTCCGCCGCGGCGCCTGGGTCGGCATTCTCGAGGGAGGCCTCTCCCTCTCGAGGGATCTCGTCGAGGCGATCGCCCCGCGAAAGGAAAGCGACGTCGCGCTTCTTCTCGCTGCGGGTGCCGACCGGGGCTCGCGGAGGGACCTCGTCCTCAAGATCGCCGAGATCCGCGCGGGGAAGCACCCCCCCACCGTCTCCATCGCGAGGCTCGCGCCGATCCTCCGCGAGACGAGCGGCGTTCCGTTCTTTCAGGAGCAGATGGTGGCGATCATCCGGAACCTGACCGGCTGTCCGGAGAGGAACGCGGGGACCCTCTTCCAGGATATCCGATCGCGCGCCGGCCCCCGCCTCGCGCGGGAGCGTTCTCTCTTCGTGCGGAGGGCTGCCGATCGCGGGGTCTCCCTGGAGGTCGCGGGGAAGATCTTCTCTCTCCTCCTCGCGGTCGCCCCGGAGGCGCCGAGCCGGTGCGGAATCGTCCCCCTCGCTCGGCGTCTTCTACTCGCGGCGAGCCGGAAGAGCGCCGATCCTCTCCGTTTCGCGGAGGCCGCGTTGAACGCCTCGCTCGAGAACCGGAAGCGGCTTCTCTCTCTCCGCGCCGGGTTCGAGCGGGAGGGGGTCCGGTTTTTCCCTCTCGACCGCAACAGGAGTGTCTTCGAGTTCCGGGTCGAGGAGGAGGGTCTTCGAAACGGTCTGGCGATCCTCCCTGGTTTGACGCGCGAGCTCGCGGGTCGGTTCGTCCTGGACCGGGAGCGGAGAGGTTCTTTCGAGAGCGACGCCGACCTGATCCGGCGTCTCACGGACCGGGGCTTTCCCCGCGCGGTCCTCGAGGAGATGGCCCGGGGGCTCGTGTGCCTCGCCGAGGCGCGCGAGCCGTCCCCGGAGGTTCTTGCGCGTGAGGCGCCGCTCGGCCGATCGTATGCGGGAGATGCCTCGCGCCGGGATGGAGAGCACGCCCGCCCGGCCGCGTGAAGAGCCGGCGCGCGGCGGCACAGACCGCCTTCTCGTTCCTCGCGGGAAAGGAATCGCCGAAGGGGCGGGGACGGGGTTCTCGCCCCTCCTCGAAGAACCGGGGGAGAAGATGAAGGAGCTGACCGGGAGGCAGCAGGAGATTCTCGATTTTCTGGTCGAGCACGCTCGCGAGACCGGATATCCACCGACGATCCGGGAAATCGGTTTTCGCTTCGGCATCCGATCCACCAAGGGAGTGGTCGACCACCTCACCGCGCTCGAGCGCAAGGGGTGCATCCGCCGCGTTCTCGGAAAATCGAGGGCGCTCGAGCTTCTCGTCCCGGAAGCGTACGAGAAGAGCGGGGGTGTGCCGGTCCTCGGGCGCATCGCGGCGGGACTCCCGCTTCTCGCTGAGGAGAACGTGGAGGACCGGCTTCTCATCGACCCCTCGTTCCTGAAGGGGAAGGACGAGTTCCTTCTCCGAGTGCGCGGCGAGAGCATGATCGAGGCGCACGTCGCGGACGGGGATCTCGTCCTCGTGCGGCCGGCCTCCGAGGCGAGGAACGGAGAGATCGTGGTCGCTCTCCTCGGCGACGAGGCGACCGTGAAGCGCTTCTTCCGGAAAGGCGGCCGCATCGAGCTCCGGCCCGAGAACCGGGCGATGGACCCGATCGTCGTCGACCCGGACGCGGGGGACTTCCGGATTCTCGGCGTCGTCGTCGGCCTCTTCCGGAAGTTCTAGACCGGTCGGGGGACGAGCTCCTCATAGAGGGAGAGGAGCTTCTTCTCCTCGATCCCCCAGTGAAGGGACCGGGCCGCGCGCACGCAGTTCTCCCTCATCGTCCCGAGCGAGGCGGGATCCCCCAAGAGGCGGTTGATCTCCCCGGCGACGTTCTCCGGGTTCACCGGATCGACGATCCGTCCCACCCCGTGCTGCTCGACGAGGCGCGCGACCTCAGGAATGCGCGAGGAGAGAACCGGCACGCCCGCCATCAGGTACTCGAAGAACTTGTTCGGGAGGGCGTAGCGGAAGTTCAAGGAGGCGGTCGAGTAGAGGACGAAACCGAGGGCCGCCGAGGCGGTGCGGGGGGGGAGCTCCTCGATCGGAACCGCCGGGCGGAGAAACACCTTCCCTTCGAGATGCAGGAGCCCGACGAGCCGCTCGAGCTCCTCCTTCATCTCCCCGTCCCCGAGGAGGACGAGCCTCCCTCGAGGGACATGGCGCATGGCCCCGACGAGAGTCTCCAGCCCGCGTCCCTTCTGGAGGTACCCCTGGCAGAGGAGGACCGGTTCCCCCTCCGGGTCGTCGAAGAAGGGCCGAGGGGCGGGGGGGGGCTGGTAGGCGGGGCAGTTCCGGACGACGAGAGGCCGATCGATTCGGTAGCGCTCCGCCAGATCGTCCGCGATCGGATCCGAAACGGTGAGAACCCGCGTGGCGAACCGAATAAAGGTCTTCTCGAGAAACGCCCAGATCCGGCGCTCCCTCTCGCGCCCGACCAGGAAGTGCGTTTCGGTGAAGAGTTCGTGCGAGTCGTAAACCAAAGGCCTGTGCCCGAACCATGAGGCGATCGAAGCGGGGACGAGCGTGTCAAGGTCGTGGCAGTGATAGACGTCGGCGCGCGCGGCCCATCCGGCGCGCGCGGCCCGGACGAAGTACTCGGCGTAGCGTCCCTTCCGGAAGCGGCGACGGGGGATCCGGAGGCGGAGAACGCGGATCCCCTCCTCGACGTTCTCGCCGGGAAGATCGTTCCCCTCACGAAGGGCGATCAGGGTGACCTCGTGACCCGCGGCGAGGAGGCTTCGCGCCTCCTTGAGAACGCGGTGGTCGTTCCGGAACGTGTGGAAGAGGAACATGGCAACTCTCAAGATTCCCTTCCCTCCCGAAACGCGGCGTCCGCCCCGTCCGCCGGCGGATCCTCACCTCGGCGACGAAGGTATCGGACCGCAAAGGCGCCGTCAACCGGCCGACGGGCTCTCCGCGCCTCTACGCCTCCTCGCGCGTTGCCCCTCCGCCCGCGACCCTTTATACTCCGGTGGTCGGAGGGAGGGAGAGCGTGAGGCGAAAGTGGACGGTTGTTTGCTCGGAGGCCCGCGGGCGCTTTCCGATCTTCTCGGTCCGTGTCGACCGGTCCGTCTCTCCGGACACCGGCTATGAGAAGGAGTGGACGATCCTCGAGACGAACGACTGGGTGAACGTGATCCCGGTTACCCCCGAGGGGAGGATCGTGCTCATTCGACAGTTCCGCGCGGGAACGGGGAGCTATACGATCGAGATCCCCGGCGGCGGGGTCGACCGCGGGGATCGGAGCGCGGAGGAAGCGGCCGGGCGCGAGCTTCGCGAGGAGACCGGGTACCTGGCGGCGGGCTTCACACGCATCGGCACGGTGGAGCCGAACCCGGCGTTTCAGACGAACCGGTGCCACACATATCTCGCGCGCGACGTCGTTCCGGACGGAGCGCAGAACCTCGAGCCGGGCGAGGAGATCGAGGTGTTCGAGGCGGACGAGAACGAGGTCCGGCGGATGCTCCGCGAGGGGGAGATCGCGCACGCTCTCGTCGTCGCCGCGTTCTTCTGGTACGAGCTTCATCGCCGCCGGCAGGGGGGCGTTGACGCTCCGTCCGCGAGGGAATAGATTGGAGCGGGCGCCGGATCGACGGCCCATCGAGAGAGGAGACCGAAGTGAGTCTTGGCCCGGACTCCGTTCTGAAGCGCTCTCCGAGCGTTCCCTGGAGGACCATCGACCGCAAGGGGATCCTCGTGGACTTGGAGAGCGGGTACTACTTCAGCCTGAACAGCACCGGCCAGTACATCTGGGGGCAGCTCGACGGCGCCCGGTCGATCCGGGAAATCGCGCGGCGCGTGGTCGAGCAGTTCGAGGTGGACGAAGAGACCGCGCTCGCGGACTGCCTCGAGCTGGCGACTCGCCTACTCGACCAGGGGCTCGTCGTCCTCGTCCCCGCCTAGAAGAGGTCTTGGACGATGGAACGGCTCTACATGGATCTCATCGGCGAGCGGATCCGTGTGGATTGCGCCGAGGCATCGGTCCGTGAGGGAGTGATCGAAGCGGCTCCCCTTCTCGAGTGTCCTCCCTTCGCCGAGGCCCCGGGCCTCGCGTACTCGTTCCGAACGCGCTCCCCCGGCGAACCTCTCCCCGATCTGTCGAGCTGCCGCTGCGACGGCGTTTCGGCCGCGCAGGATTTCGTCTTCTGGAGGTCCGGGAGCGAGCGATGGCTGGTCGTCGAGGGGAAGTCCGCGGCGCGAATCCTCCTCGAAGAGGGGAGGATCGACGTCCTCATCGATCCGGAACATCTCCGGGACTCCTGGACGATCGGACACCGCCTCTTCTTTCTCCCCCTTCTCGAATGGATGCGGTACCGCGGCCGCTACCCCCTCCACGGTTCCTGCTTCGTCTCGAAGGGGAGGGGAGTCATCGTGTGCGGTCCAAGCGGCGCCGGGAAATCCTCAGCGACGCTCTCCGCGATCGCGAGCGGCTGCCCGTTCGTGGCGGACGACACCCTCTTCATGCTTCGAAAGGACGGCTCGGTCGTTCTCAATCCCTTCCCGGAGCCGCTCAAGGTGGGGGAGGGGACCTCGCGCTTCTTTCCAGGCCTGAAGGATCGCCTCATCCCGAAGAACCGGAAGCTCCTCTTGCCCGAAGACGCGCTCCCGCCGCCCGGCCGGATCACCGAGGCCCGGCCGGAGGTCCTCCTCTTTCCCGAGATCGTCGATCGAGCGCGGAGCCGGTTCGAACGCCTGCCGGATTCCGAGGCGATGGCTCGCCTCCTCCCCCAGTCGGTGCTCCCCGCCGACCGCGAGCAGGTCGAGGCGCACATCGCCATCCTCGCCGATCTCGTGTCGCAGGTCGCGGCCTACCGCCTCCTCTTCGGCAGGGACCTGCCGGAACTTCCCGCCCGCGTCTCCGAGCTGGCGGGCGGCGAGGTCGAGTAGGATCATGCCCGGTCTTCTTTCGAATGTACCTCCGGGCTCGGCGGGGACCGCCGCCCGGCCCGAAGGGGATGGGGGCACGCCTGATCTGGAAAAGGAGATCCTCGACCGTCCCCTCCCGTGGAGGGTTCTTGCCCGGCCCCGGAACGTCGTGTTTCTCTCTCTTTGCCTCGGGAAGGCCCTCCGCCTCCTCGTTCGTC
>JBDRFQ010000078.1:0-8616 GCA_043818685.1 Candidatus Eiseniibacteriota bacterium | reverse complement strand
TCGGCCCGGTGCGGTCGGTGCGCGCAAGACGGATTGCCGTCGGTCGTCAGGCACCACTGGCGCAGCTCCCCGAGCGGGGGGACATAGATCCCATAGGGCGAGTCGGTCGCCCCGCAGACATACCGGCCGCTCGGGTACGTGGGCGAGAGCTCGAAGCGGACGAACGGACAGGCCATGGGTTGACTCCGAAACCAGGGGTTCTCCAGGAATACGGGCGGGCCGCCCCGGCCGTTCATTTCTCAACGTAGCACCAATGAACGAGCATGTGAAGGTCAACAGCGTTCTCCTGAGCGGGCATGCGAAGAGAGTGGTCCCTTCGGGGATGCTCGAGGCTGATCGACCCCGGCCGCCGATCCCCGCGCCTCATGACGGCGCCGACCGTGTTTGCCTGTTTGAGGTTACGGAGGTGGCGCCGGAGAGAAGCCCACCCCGGACGAGATCCGACAACCTCCCGCGTCGTCCCGGAACGACAGGCCGGCGGAAGCGGCATGTCGGGGGCGGGTGGCTCGTAAAGTCTTCCGTGTTAATTGGTTGGGGGCCCAGGGTTTTCGGTGCCTCGAACCTCCAGCGGAGCGCTCGGTGCTCGGCGGCTGATGCAGGCGGCGGACACGCAGCCGGCCGGCTGCAACCGGCGCCCCCTCTCGCGGAAGCCATCGCCGCAAACGCGATCCCTCGAGCGCCGTCAGCTCTTCCCCCGGATCTTCTCGGCCCGCGTCTCGAGTGCGCCCGCCTCGGACCTGCGCCCGGTGGTCCGCAGAAGCTCCGCGTAGCCCTCCAGGATTGGGGCGAGTTCGGGGTGGTCGGCCCCCTGCTTCGCTTCGCGAATGGCGAGCGCCCTTTCGTACAACCGCTCCGCGGTCTCGAAGTCCCCGGTGTCCCTGTAGAGGTCCGCAAGACCGGTCAGTGAGTAGGCGAGCACGGGGTGCTCTGGACCGAGCGCGGTCTCCCAAATCGCGAGAGCCCGCTCGTATCGCGGGCGCGCCTCCTCGAAGTTGCCGCTCAACCGGTACGCTTCGGCGAGATTGTTGAGAGGGTGGGCCACGTCGGGATGATCGGGTCCGAGCGCTTTCTCGGTGATGGCGAGGGCGCGCTCGTGGTACGCACAAGCGGCTTCGTGTTCGCCGGTTTCATTCAGCAGGCCCCCGATGTTCCCCAAAGCCGTCGCCACGTTCGGGTGATCCGGACCCAGGGCGCTCTCCCAAATCAACAAGGCCCGCTCGAACAGCCGGCGCGCGCCTTCATGGTCCCCTATGCTCCACAGCAGGATTCCGAGGTTGTTGGCCGTGCTCGCGAGGTCTGGGTGGTTCGGGCCGAGTGCCTCCTCTTCGATGGCCAGGGCCCGCTCGTAGAGCCGGCGGGCCGACTCGTAGTCGCCGGTCTCCCATTGCAGCGTCGCCATGTTGCTCAGGCTGTTGGCGACGAGGGGATGCTCGGGACCGTACACTTCTTCCCTGATGGCGAGGGCCCTTTCCTTGAGCGCCCGCGCAGTCTCGTATTCTCCTAGCGTGCCGTGCAGGCCTCCCAGGTTCTCCAGGGTTTGGGCGATGTCGGAGTGGACGCTTCCGTAGGCGCGTTCCTGGATGGCGAGCGCCCGCTCGAGGAGCGCTCGCGCTCGCTCGAGGTCCCCGGTCTCGGAGAGCAGCAGGGCGAGATCGTGGAGGGCGGCCGCCGTGGCGGGGTGGTCGGGGCCCAGGCTCTTCTCCTTGATCTCCAGGGCCCGCTCGAAGAGAGCGCGGGCCCGCTCATAGTCGCCCCTATCCTCGAGGAGGTCCGCCAGGTTGTGAAGCGACACGGCGAGATCCGGATCGTCGGGCGCAAGCGCGCTCTCCCGGACCGCCAGAGCGCGTTCGTGAAGGACCAGAGCGCCGTCATACTCTCCTCGCATGTGGAGCGTGTTGGCGAGATGGTTCAAGCTGGCGGCCACGTCCGGATGATCGGGGCCGAGACGCTCCTCGCGGATTCCCAGCGTCTTTTGATGAAGCGACTCCGATTCGTCGTACAAGCCGAGATTCATGTAGACGATTCCGATCGTCTCGACGAGGCGGGCAAGGACGAGGGGCTGGCCGGAAAGCTCCCTCTCGGCCTTCCCGGCGCCCTTGTCCAGAATTTCGCGGGCCGTGATCTCTCTCCCCCGGGCCACCCTCGGATCGGAAATTGCGAAGAGATCGACGAGGAAGTTCGACACCTGCTTCGCCGCCTCCGCCTCGGTGGCGGCCGCCGACTCCGCCTCGAGGGCGCGGGCCAGGTTTCTCTCCGCCCGGTGGTAGAGCACGCTCATCCAGATTCCGAAGCCGATCACGAGGAGTAGCGCCGCTCCGGCGACGACCGAGGCGGCTTTGTGCCGGGCGAGGAGCTTCCGGATGGTGTAGACGGTGCTCGGCTGCCTTGCGACGACCGGCTCGTTTCGTAGAAAACGACCCACGTCGGCGGCGAGCTCCGATGCAGACTGGTACCTCCTGGTCCGGTCCTTTTCCATGGCGCGGAGTGTGATCCAGTCGAGCTCGCCCCTTATCTGCGCCGCCAGCAGCCTGGGCTCCGTTCTTCTTCGCTCCGCGATCGTCGAGATGGTCTCCTCGTCGAGCGAGTGGATCCTCGTGCTCGCCTTCGGCGGGTCCGTGTCGCGGATCAGGAACCGGAGCCCCTCCCACCCGACCTCCCGGATCCGCCGGGGATCGTAGGGAAGGGAACCGGCCAACAGCTCGTAGAGAAGGACGCCGAGGGAGTAGACGTCGGTGGTGGTGTCCACTCCCAGGCCCGTCATTTCCGCCTGCTCCGGGCTCATGTACGCGGGGGTCCCGATGAGGCGCCCGTGCTCCGTGACCAGGGTCGCCTCGGTCAGCGAAAGGTGGAGCGCCTTCGCCAGTCCGAAATCGATGATCTTGGGGACCGGCGCCCCGTCCTTGATGGTCACGATCACGTTGGACGGCTTGATGTCACGGTGGATGATCCCCTTCTGGTGCGCGTGGTGGACACCGAGGCAGACGGGGATGAAGAGCTTGAGACGCTCCCTCATGCTCAGCCGGTGGCGGTCGCAGTAGTCGGTGATCGTCGTGCCCGGCACGTATTCCATGACGAAGTAGGGACGGCCCTGGTCGGTGGAGCCCGCGTCGAAGACCCGGGCGATGTTGGGATGATCCATCATCGCCAGTGCCTGTCGCTCCGACTCGAAGCGGGCGAGTACCTCCTTCGTGTCCATACCGAGCTTGACGATCTTGAGGGCCACCTCGCGCCGAATCGGTTTCTCCTGAAGGGCGCGATAGACCTCTCCCATCCCTCCTTCACCGAGCATCTCGAGAATCTTGTAGTGCGAGATAGTGCGGCCGATCATCAGCGTCCCCTGTGGGCCTGTCGGGTATGATCCGTTGTCGGCTATTGTAGCATCCTGGACCCCGTGTCAGGTTCACGTTCGGCACGATCACGGATCCCTGGAAAGATCAGTTCATGGAAGGCGGGACGGCGAGCAGGGGAAGAAAGAGTCGGAGGGCAAGCCGTTTGGACACCTCGATCGCCCCGCTCGAGTGGAGGTGGTGGCTGTCCCGGAACGCCTTCTCGTCCAGTCCGTGCCCGGTGTCGAGATCGACGAAGAGGATCCGTTCCTCGGTTGCGACGCGCCGCGCGTGCGCGAGAAACTCGGCATACCGCCCGCCGGGATAGAAGGACCGATGCAAGGAGGTAACAGGCATCGCGTAGAGGGCCGGGGTGAAACCGTCCCTCCGTATCTGCCTGATGAGACGGACGAGGTACTCGGTTTGTAGGCCGCCCATCTTGAAGTCTCTGAGGAGAACGGTCTCGAACTTCTCCTGCACCTGCTCCGTGTTCGGGTGCGCCCGCCGGAACGGTCTCTCGACCCAGCCGCGGCTCTCCGTCCCCCATTCAAAGGACTGAAGATACTCGATGATACCAAGCGAATCGTGCGGGGCGCCTGCCGCCGGCAGCTCCTTCCGTTTCAGTGCCGCGGACCGGCTCTTCGCGGTCGCGAGCTCCCGCAGGATCTGCTTGCTTCTCGAGAGCCGGGTCTTCCAGAGAAGGCTGCGAGCGGCCTCGCCCGGCTTTCCGGCCCGGATGTTCCGCCAGAAACCGGCCTCGGCCAGGAAGGGCTCCTCCCTTGGGTTGACGTAGCCGTCGTTCAGCGCGGCCCCTCCGACCTCGATCGCCACGATTCCGTGAGACGCCGTCCGGCTCGCCCACGGATGGACCGTCTCCATGTAGTGCCGGTACAGGCCGAAGCACGTGGTCGCCTGGAGGGAGAGGTTCGCCGTCCAGGAATCCCGTATGCCGTTCTCCGCGAGCGTCGCGTCGATGATGTCCGGCGAGATGCCGGTCTTCGTCCGGGAGGAGCCCATCACGAGCAGAACCGGCCGGCCGGTGGGACGGATCGGAGGCAAGCCGTCCTCACGGGAGACCTCGACCGCCCGGAGCCCCGCCTCGAAGAGAAGAAGGAAGAGAAGACAAAACGCAACGGAGCGTGTGTTCTTGTCGAGCGTTCGCATCAGAACTGAAAGTAGATGAAGGCGACCTCATCTACGTGGAAAAAGGACACGGCCAGTACCAGGATCGCCAAGACGAAACCCTGCGCCTCTGCTGAAAGACGATCCCACGCTCGTTCTCGAAGGCGATGACCTTCGACGAAGTACTCGGCGGTCACCATCGCGAGCAGCACGGCGGCCCAGAAGACACCCAGGGCTTCCTCGCGGCCGCTCCAAGTCCATGCGGTGAACATCCTCGGAATGTAGACGAGGAGGTCCGCAAGCCCTTCGGTCCGAAAGACGACCAGGCTGAGGCAGTGGAGGTTGAACGTGAGGGCCGCCCGGAGCAGGCCGGGGAGACGGCCAAGCCGCCGCGCTTCGGCGTCTGTGCCCAGGCCCAGGAATCTCTCCAACGCGAGCAGAACGCCGTGGAATCCCCCCCAAATCACGAAGTTCCAGCTCGCACCGTGCCACAACCCTCCGAGCAGCATGGTGAGCATCAGGTTGTAGTAGGTCCGGGCGGTGCCGCGGCGGCTCCCGCCGAGCGGTATGTAGAGATAGTCCCTGAGCCAGGTGGAAAGGGAGATGTGCCAGCGCTGCCAGAACTCCGAGATCGAGCGAGCCAGGTAGGGCGCCTGGAAGTTCTCCGGTATTCGGATCCCGAACGTCCTTCCGATGTCGATGGCCATGTCCGAGTAGGCGGAGAAGTCGCAGTAGACCTGAAGGGCGAAGCCCCAAGCGCCGGCCCAGAGGGTCAGGGCCGTGTGTTCGCCCGGGTTCCCGAACACCGAGCCGACGAAGAGCCCCACGTTGTCGGCAATCACGACCTTCTTGAACAGCCCGAGCAGAAAACGCCTGGCCCCGCCGGACAGGTTCGCGAGTCGAATATCCCGCATGCGCTCGATCTGGGGCAGGAAGTCCGTGCTCCGTACGATGGGACCGGCCACGAGCTGCGCGAAGAAGGAGACGTAGAGGGCGAAGTCCAGAGGACTCTTGCATCGCTCCGTCCGCCCCCTGTAGACGTCGATGGTGTAGCTCATGGTCTGAAACGTATAGAAGGAGATCCCCACGGGGATGTTGTCCGGAAGGTGAAAAGGGGTCACGTGCAGGGCTTCCCAGAGGGGCCCGAGGCTCCCGACGAGGAAGTTCCCGTACTTGAACAGACCGAGAATGCCCAGGTTCGTGATGAGGCTCGCGAGCAGCCACGCCCGCCGACGCTTCCCAACCGGCGCCAGGGCCAGCCGGGATCCGGCAGCATAGTCGACAACGGTGGACAAGGCCAGCAGGGGAAGGTAGCGGTAGTTCCAGTTGGCGTAGAAGACATAGCTCGCGACAAGCAGAAGCCACTTGCGGGATTGGGAGCGTCGAATCGCCCAGTAGAGGGGGATCACTAGGGCGATAAAGAGACCGAAAACCGCGCTATTGAACAGCACTCTTCTCTGTGGGTCTCCCGGGTGCGTCGGTCGGTTGTCCGGGCGGAGGGACTGTTCCCGCGGAGAAAGCCCAGCCGGGCCGTCCCTCTCCGATCCCCTTCGTCGGCCTGCTCAGACCTCCAAGTAGAGAGTAGCATGCGCGCGTCATTCGCGGAAGTGATGCCGTCGGACCGGATTCCGGGTCGCGGTACCGGACCCTCCCGCGCCGGCGGGGCGGCCCCGGGCTCTCGAGCGAAGATCTTTCTGATGCGGTGTTCCTGGTCTCCGGTGCTACAATGCCAACGGACAGGTCACTCCCCATATCCGCCCGGGGGACGCTGATGATCGGCCGCACCATTTCCCACTATAGAATCCTCGAGAAGATCGGCGAGGGCGGGATGGGGGTGGTGTACAAGGCCGAGGACACGAAGCTCAAGCGCACGGTCGCCCTGAAGTTTCTCCCGCCCGAGCTGACGCGAGACCCTGAAGCCAGGCAGCGCTTCTTTCGCGAGGCGCAGGCCGCCTCCGCCCTGGATCATCCGAACATCTGCAACATCCACGAGGTCGACGAGAGCGAGGACGGGCAGATCTTCATCTCGATGGCCTTCTACGAGGGGGAGAGCCTGAAGGACCGGATCCGGGCCGCCCCGCTCGAGATCGAGGAGGTCCTGAGCATCGCGATCCAGACGGCCGAGGGTCTTCAGGAGGCCCACAAGAAGTCGATCGTGCACCGGGACGTCAAGCCTGGGAACATCATGATCACGTCCGGGGGAACGGCGAAGGTGATGGATTTCGGCCTCGCCCGTTCGGCGGGGAGGACCGCCCTGACCAAGAGCGGCACGACCCTCGGCACGGCGGCCTACATGTCGCCCGAGCAGGCGCGTGGGGAGGAGTCGGACCATCGAGCGGACATCTGGTCCCTCGGGGTCGTTCTCTACGAGATGCTCGCCGGGCGGCCCCCCTTCCGGGGGGACCACGAGGCGGCGGTCATTTACTCGATCCTGAACGAGAACCCTCCGGCGATCACCGGGCTCCGGACCGGGGTGCCGGTCGAGCTCGAACGGATCGTCGGCAAGGCGCTCGAGAAAGAACGGGAGAGGCGCTACCAGAGAATCGCCGAGTTCCTTGTCGATCTGAAGAACGCCCGGGACAGGTCCGGCTCGACGAGCTTTCCCGCGCGGCGGAAGAGATCAGCGAGGGTGAAGATCCTCATTCCACTCCTGCTGGTCGCGGCAGTCGCCGCCGCGCTGCTCTTCGGGCGGAACATCGGGATCGAGCGCCGGCCTCCGCCTGTGGCCGCCGAGAACACGCTCGCCGTCATGTACTTCGACAACATGGTCGACCCGGAGGACTCGGACCGGCTCGGGGAGATCGTCACGAACCTCCTCATCACCGATCTGTCCGAATCGCCGCGCGTGCGCGTCGTCTCGAGCCAGCGGCTCTACGACATCCTGAAGCTGTTGGGAAGGGAGGGGACGAAGAGAATCGACCGGGAAACGGCGTCGATGGTGGCCGAGAAGGCGAACGCCCGGTGGATGCTCCTGGGCGGCATTCTCCAGGTCGACCCGGGGGTCGTCTTGACCGCCCAGATCGTCGAGGTCGCGAGTGGGAACGTGACGGCATCCCAGCGCGTCGAAGGAGGGGTGGACGAGATGATCTTCCCCATCGTCGATAGGCTGACCGTCGAGATCCGGGAAGACCTGTCGATCCCGGCCGGGGGTCCGAACGAGCCGGACCGGCCGGTAGCCGAGGTCACCACCCACTCACCTGAGGCGTACCGGTACTACCTCGAAGGGGAGGAGTACCTGAACAAGTTCTACTGGGACGAGTCGAAGCAGAGCTTCGAGAAGGCGATCGCACACGATTCCACCTTCGCTCTGGCTTACTTCCGGCTCGCGCTCCATGCTTACTACAACAACCTTCCCGGCCAGGACCGGATGCTCGCGAAAGCGGTCGAGTACTCCGGCAACGTCACGGATCAGCAGAGACGCCACATCGCCGTGCAGGAAGCGATCCTCACCGGGGACTACGAACGGGGCATCGCCGAGCTGAAGGAGATCGCCGCTCTCTATCCCGACGACAAGACCGCCTGGCTCCGTCTCGGGATCATCCACGGGTTCACCCTGGGCCGATACGAAGAATCGATCCCCTTTTTCGAGAAGGCGATCGAGGTCGATCCGCTCTACAAGGTCGGATACAACATGCTCGCCTACGCCTATCGCGCGGTGGGGGAGACCGAGAAGTCGCTCTGGGCGATCAACCAGTACATCTCCATGGCGCCGGATGAGGCGAACCCCTATGACTCGCGGGGGGATCTCTACGCCTATGACGGGAGGGTCGACCAGGCGATCGATTCGTACAAGCAGGCGAACGCCGTCAAGCCCGGGTTCTCGACGAGCAAACTCGGATGCCTGCATCTCCTCAAAGGGGAGTACGAAGAGGCGGACCGCTATTTCCAGTTGAGGCTGTCGAGCCCCGACAAGGGGGAGCGATCGTCGGGCAGGACCTCGCTTGCGCTCATCCCTCTCCACCAGGGGAAGTTCGATGAGGCCTTGGGCATTCTGGACCAAGGCATGGCTGCGGATCGGATCGAGAAGTCCGAGGCGGGACTGGTTGCCAAGCACTTGCTAAGAGCGTTGATCCACGAGGAGCGAGGCGATTCGGAGAAGGCGCTTGCGGAGTTGGAGAAGCTGAACACCGTCTCCCGCATGGCGGTGGGCACCCACAAAACCATAAGC
>JBDRFQ010000077.1:0-6911 GCA_043818685.1 Candidatus Eiseniibacteriota bacterium | reverse complement strand
CGTGCCGGCGCCCGAAGTAGCTCCGCACGCGTTTGCGGAGAGAGTTCGCCTTCCCGACGTAGATCACCCGGCCGCCGTCGTCCTTCATGAGGTAGACGCCCGGATGTTCGGGGATGCGCTCGAGATCCTCCGCCTTCATGTTCGTTCGCTCTCTTCCCGAGGGCGAGCCGCACCCCGCTCGCGGCGCGGCGCCCCCCTCGATCGAAGTCTAGGAGGCGGGAGGGTCTACCGCAAGGGGCGGCGGAGGAAGGCCTCCCGGATCTCGGAGAGCTCGCGCCGGCAAAGGAAGAGGGCGGCGGCGAGGAACGCGACGAGCCCGGCGGCGATGCTCCCTCCCACGTGGAGGATCTGCGCGGGGAGAGTGGGCGCGCCCGCCGGCTCGAGAAGCCCCCCCGTCCCCCACACGGCCGCGCCCATCACGAGGGAAGAGGCGAGCGTCCGGAGGAACGACCCGAAGAGAGGAGGGCCGCCGAGCCCGCCGTGCCTCCGGACGAGGAGGCCGAGGAGAAGGAGGAAGTTCGCGATGCCCGCAAGCGACGTCGCGAGCGCGAGCCCTCCGACGGCGAGGGGCCGGTAGAGAAGGAAGTCGAAGAGGACGTTCACCCCCGTCGCGACCGCCCCGACGACGAAAGGAGTCCTCGTGTCCCTGAGCGAAAAGAAGACCTGGGAGACCCCCTTTACGCCGCCGTACGCGAACAGCCCCAGCGAGTAGAGGAGAAGCGCCGTCGAGGTGAGGTCGAGCGAATCCCCCGCGTCGAAGGCACCCCGGACGAAGAGGATGCGGATGATCGGGCGCCGGAGGACCATGAGCCCGACCGAGGCGGGGACGAGGAGGAAGAAGAGGAGACGGAGCGTGTAGGAGAGGGTCCTTTTCGCCTTCTCGATCCCTTCCTCGGCGACCTGCGCGGAGAGGGAGGGGAGCGACGCCGAGGCCACCGCCGTCGCGAAGACCGCGAGCGGAAGGAACATCACGCGGTTCCCGAGGCGGAGGGCGGTCACCGACCCCTCGCTGAGGAGCGTCGCGAAGAACGTGTCGACCAGAACGTTGATCTGCACGACGGCGAGACCGAGGACGCCCGGGAGCATCAGAGCCCCCACGGCGCGGAGCTCCGGGCTCCCGAGGTCGATGTGCGGCCGGAAGCGGAATCCCGTCTTCCGGAGGCGGGGAAGCTGAACGAGGAGCTGCAGGACGGAGCCGAAGAGGATCCCGGCGCAGAAGAGGTCCATCCGCGCGTAGCCGCTCCTCGGGAGCGCGATCGCCGCGGCGCCGAAGGCGAGGATCCCGATGTTCCACGCCACGGGGGAGAGCGCGGGGATCGTGAAGTGCCGAAGCGCGTTCAGAATCCCCATGACGAGGACCGCCGGCCCGATGAAGAGGAGATACGGAAAGAGGAGGCGCGTGAAGCGAACCGCCGCGTCCATCCGCGCCGGGTCGTCCCGCCACCCGCGCGCGTAGAGGCCGACGAGGAGAGGGGCTGCGGCGATCGCGAAGAGGACGAGAAGAACGAGGACGAGAACGAGCACGACGAGGACGTTCGAACCGAAGCGCGACGCCTCCTCGTCCCCCTTCGCGATCTTGTGCTGCGTGTAAACGGGAACGAAGGCGGCGTTCATCACCCCTTCGCCGAAGAGCCTGCGGAGGAACTGCGGAACCGACAAGGCGAGGTTGAACGCGTCGGCCTGGAGAGAGGTCCCGAAGAGGAACGCGAAGAGGATGTCCCGCCCCATCCCGAAAACGTGCGAGAGGAGCGTGGCCGCGCCGATCTTGCCCGCCGACCTCCCGATCTCGGCGTGCTCTTCGCGGCCGGCGGTACTCTCCCCCATCAGAAGCCCATCAGCCCACAGCAGCGCCTGCAGGCCGGGAGGATCCCCTCCGTGCTGATCGAGCGGCGAAACCGACGGGCGCGCTCGTTGTTCCACATCGCCTGCACGTCATCCCCGGCGATGTTGCCGATGACGTAGTCGTGGTAGTCGCGGCAGAGGCTGACGTTCCCGTTGCTGTCGACCTCCATCGTCATGAAGATGCTCACGCACTGGTCGTAGCCGAAGTCGTCCGCGTGGTTCGAGTAGTAGCGCTCGATCTCCTTGCGCGTGTTGAGATCGGGCATCGGGATCGGGGGGCACCGGCCGCTCGCTCTGGAGAGGGCGCGCATCCGTTCGAGCTTCTCGGCGACGAGGCGATGGTCGAAGTCCTTCCACGACCCGATCCACCCGAGATGGGTCCGCGGGCGGAAGCCGAAGCGGCGCTCGAACTCCCGGCTGTGCTCCTCCGCCGAGTCCGGATCGATCCACCAGGTGAGGTAGAGGATGTGCGCGTCCGAGTAACGGGCGGCCAAGCGGTAGAGATCGACGAGGCTCTCGATGTTGTAGCTCGTGATGCAGGAGAGGGGCACCACGAGCGGATACACCCGGCCCTGCCGCTTCTTCTCCTCCCGCACCGCCTCGAGCGCGGCGTGGACGTCGCGAAAGTTGTCGGCGGACGCGCCCGCCCCGGGCCTCTGGCGGTTGTGGATCTCCGCGTTCGGCCCGTCGAGGCTGATGTAGAACACCCGGCACGTCTTCACGATCTCCTCGGCGTGGGCGGCCACGCGGGTTCCGTTCGTAACGAGCGAGATCGGCATTCGCCTCTCGTGGATGTAGCGGAGCAGATCGAGGATGCCCGGGTAGAGCATCGGCTCTCCCCCCCAGACGTACCAGATGGGGGACCATCCCGCGGCCGCGATATCGTCGACGAATCGACGGTAGACCTCCAAAGGAACCTCCCGCCTCCGGAGCTCGCCGGGAGGCGTGTCGAGGAGGTAGCCGTTGTCCCCCCACTGCCCGCACGAGTGGCAGCGGAGGTTGCACCGATCGGTGATCCGGAGGGAAACGAGCTGGACGCCGTCCCCCTTTCCGTGCCGCGCCCCCAGGGGATGGCGAAGGCTGAAGAGCTCCTTGGCGGCCTGGTAGCGAAGGAAGGTCCGCGTCGTGCACCCGTCCTCCCCGAGCGCCGCCGCCAAGGTCTTCATGAAGCCCCGCGGCGGAATCCGGCTGCGGACCGGCACGCTAGTCCTCCTCCGAGAGGTTCTCGAGGCCGTAACCCGACCCGACCCCGAGGAGGCGCGCGAGGGGGGCGCGCGCCCTTCGCACGACCACTTCCCAGGCCCTCTCGCGCGACTCGGCGGGGGGAGCGGCGACCCGGCCGAGAATCCTGCACCCTTCCGGACGGCGGTAGGCGTAGCGGACTCCTCCCCACACGATCGAACGCTTGAAGGGGGCCCATAGAGCGTTGATCCCGCCGAGGAGGAGCGCCGCCGGAACGGCGAGGGAGGTGAGGTACATCGTCCGGCGGATCCGCAGATCCTCTCGGAGGCTGTCGGGCAGCGTGCGCGTGAAGAGGAGATAGCTCATCGACTCGAGAAGCGGCACCGCAAGCAGGACCGAGAACCTCTCGGGCGCGTGAATCGTGAGGGGGATCGCGGCGAGAAAAGCCGCGCCCTTCGGGAGGAGGTGAGTGATCGCCAGCCACCAGGAGACGCGGAGCTTCATCCAGTACGTCACCGCCATTTGGCGGTTCGTGAACTCGAGCACCCGGCGCCATCCCGGTTCCCCCGTGTAGCTCACAGGGATGCAGTCGGGGACGAAGTGGATCCTCTTCCCGAGCTCGGCCACGGTTCGCGTGAGGTCCTGGTCCTCGAAGAGCGCCTGCCGCCAACGCGCCAGGACGCCTCCTCGTTCGAAGATCTCCCGCCGGATCGCCGACGATCCTCCCCACACCATGCCGATGTGCCGGTCGCCGTAGAGCGCGATCTGGTAGTTCACCCAAACCGCTTCCGTATAGGAGGCCACGCTCGGAACCAGGGGCGCGTAGAACCGCGCCCCCGTCGCGACGCCGACACCTTCTTCCTGGAGCGGCCGCACGAGGCGGGCGAGCCAGTCCCCCCCGATCCCCGCGGCCGCATCGATTAAGGCGAAGACCTCGACCTCCTCGGGAACCGCCGCCAGGGCGGTGATGAGGTTCTCCGCCTTCTGCGACCGCCCGAGCCGGTTGTCGACGACGTTGGGCGCCAGGAGCACCCGGGCCCTCGTGCTCCCCGCCGTGAGCTGCTGCAGGCGCCGGTAGGATTCGTCCGGGCAGCCGTCCCCGTCGAGGTGCGTGACGAAGAGAACGTGGTACTCCCCGGGGTAGTCCTGCTCGAGGAGCCGTCTCGCGTTCGCCTCCGCCTGCGCATCCCAACCGAAATGGGGAGCGATCACGGCCGCTCGCGGAGCATAGGGGGGGCGCTCCGTCCGCCTCTCCCGGCGGGCGTACGCGAGCGCCCGAGAGAGCAGCACCATCTCGATCAGGAAGGGGACGACACTGACAATGAGGAGGACTGCCAACATCCGCTCTTCCACCGGCGGGGGGGCCCGCCGCGAATCATCCCGCGCAGTCTAGCACACGGCAATCGGGCAGCCAACCAATCCGAACGACGGGGAGGAATGGGCAGGAGCCGTGCCGGGAATCGGAGAGTCCCCCCCGGGCGGCCAAGGCCGCCCGCAAACGTCCTGTTCCCCCGGGACTCGGGGCCCGCCTCCGGGGAGGCGGGCCCCACCCCCTCAAGTCCGCTCTTCATCAATGAAAGGCGCGTGCCCGGGCTCGCCTACTCGTCCCCCTCCTGGAAGAGGCTCTTGATCGCGCCCCAGCTTCTCCCGGTGGTCCAGGTCACGCTCTCTCCGTTGGAGGCCTGCGGGCTGTAGTCCCAATCGAAGCCCTCCAGCGAAGGCCGTGTCCAATCCCCGTACCCGTCCGGAAGTCGGATCATCGACTCCCCGTGGCCCCCCTCGGTCCCGTACGTTCTCTCGTCGATCAGCTCGCCCTGCCGCCGGAGCTCCACCGTGTCCCCGGTGTTCGAAAGCCCGTTCCCAAGACGCCCGTCGTCGGCGAAAACCGGCCCTTCGAAACCCGTCGGCGCCCCTCCCCCGAACAGGGTGAGGAAGCCGTTCGCCGGAATCTCGGTCCCCGGCGGGAAGACGAACTCGCTCCCCGGCGAGTCGTCGTCGGAAAGCGTCCATCCCGAGACATCGACGGCCGTGCCGCCCGCGTTGTAGAGCTCAACGAACTCGTCCTGATACGCGTCGATGATCCCGTCGTTGTTCGCGTCCCCCTGCGGAGAGGCGAGAATCTCGTTGATGACGACCGTGGGGAGCTGGTCCTCCACCGTGTAGCCGTAGGTCTCCCCCGGCGCCCCGGGCGGATCGTACGAGGTGTGGCCGCCGACGTCGGTCGCACAGACGTAGTAGGTCACGCTCGAACCGTCCGCCGCAGGTGGGATCAGGCCCTCGTACCAGTGCCCCGTCCCGGCCGCCATGACGACCATCTGGGAGATCCCGCCGTCCACCCGGTAATAGAGGCAGACCTGGGAGATCCCCTCGTCGTCCTCCACCTCCGCCGCCACGAGCACCGTGTCCGCGGAGCCCGGGTAGGCCGGCTCGTGGTGCGTTCCGCCGATCACCGGCGGGCCGGAGGGGACGCCCCAGGCATCGTTCGCCGCCCCCGGCGTTCCGTAGTCGCCGGCCCCGTACGTCGAGACGACGCACTCCTCCCAGTTCGCCCCGTCGTTGTTGTCCGACGCCGGATCGAGGCACTCCATCGAAGCCCCGGCCGGATCGGGGAACGTCGCGCCGTCGTCGTACGCGACCGAGTCGATCGTCGCGCTCCCGTCCCGGATCACGACACGGTCGGCGCCGTTGTTCAACGTGACGCCCGAGTACTTGTAGTCGCACGTATAGCCGCCGTTCACCGCCGGGTCGTCGTTCCGCCCGAGCACGAGGAATCCGCCCGCGGGGATCAGGAGCGCGCCGCCCGCGTCGGTCGTGTGCTCCTCGGTCTCCCCGTCGCCGATTGTCCATCCGTCGATATCGATCGCCGTCCCGGTCGTGTTGTAGAGCTCGATCCACTCCCCGTAGGTGTCGCTCACCGCGTCCGGGTTCTGCATGATCTCCGTGATCACCACATCGCCTTCCGAGGCGCCCCACGCGGCAGGCGCGAGAAACAGGAACAGGAACGGCACGATTCGAATCAACCTCATCTTAGCGAAACCTCCTTCCCATCAGCCTCACATCCCGTTTCGTTATCGACTCGATGCCCGCCGCACGCATCACCTCCTTCCCCGCGGGCCGCATCCTCGCCTCGGGAAAGCAGGTTCCGTTCCATCCGCCCCCGCTTCACCGCACGATCGCAACACACGGCGCCGGCGAGAGATCGAAACACCCTCGTGGGCACGACCGCTCGGCGCCCCGGCCACGGAGTGGACATCGGCGGCCCGAGCGCGGCAACGACGTGGACGGCGGAGATCCCCTCCGTCGGGCCTGTGATCTGGGATGCGGGAGAAACGAGCTTCGCGGTCGGCCGTCTTTCGGAGCGGCCTGCGCAAGGAACGCGAGAGGGGCCAGTGGACGAGGGCCCGATCAGCCGGACGGCGAAGGCTTGTCCGCCCGAACCCCGCCGGGGCTTCGGCCGTTCCGCTCCAGAACCGCGATCCAAATGTTCGATCGAGGCGGCCACAGAACGTCCGGCGCCCAGTGCGACTCGCTTCGCCCGGGGAACTGATCGATCAGGCCGACAAGGTGGTAGTACCGATCCCGGTACCCGTCGAACCAGTCGAGGAGGAGCGTCTCCGAGTCCGCGCGAAGCGCCCACGAATGAGGGTTCCGGACATAGACGATGAAGGCGGGCTCCGCGCGCTCGATCTCGCCGATCATCCGCTCCTGCATCGACCGCGCGAAGGGCTGCGCCTCCATGAGGGGATACGTGTAGAGGAACCCGGTCGCCGCGCGCCGATCCGCATAGAAGTAGACCTGCGGCTCCGACCCGACCACCGCGATCCGCTCGTCCGGCTCCGTGTTTGCGCGAACGTACTCCGCGATCTCGAGCGACTCGACGAAGGGGT
>JBDRFQ010000076.1:0-2802 GCA_043818685.1 Candidatus Eiseniibacteriota bacterium | reverse complement strand
TCTCCCCTAGGGATTTGGTGTAGTTGGCGCGGCGAATCCCCTTGGCGGTCGTGTCTCGGAGGAGCCGGTCGACGGTCGTGTCCGAGAACTTGGAACCTTTTCTGGTGCGGTAACCCCTTTCGTTGAGGAGCCGAGCCACTGTTTTTTTGCGCTTATGCTCCAAGAACAACTCATACATGAGCTTGCGGACCGGGGCCTCCTTCGGGTCCGGGACGAGTTCGCGGTTCTCCCAGCGGTAGCCGAACGGGGCGGCTCCTCCGAGGGGCTTTCCGAGCTTCGCCCGGATCGGGACCGATGCGGCTACGCGTTCCGCGATCTCCTCCCGCTCCCATTGGGCCATGGCAGCGACCACGGTGAAGAAGAGCCGGCCAGCAGGCGACGAAGTATCGATCGCTTCCGACAGGGAGACTAGGTCTGCATCGTGGTCCCGGAAGATGTCCGCGAATTCCAGAAGCTCCCGGGTGTTGCGGGCGAGCCGGGCGAGCTTCGAAAAGACAAGCGCCGAGATGTGGCCCGCTCGGACATGTCCCAGCATCCGCTCCGTCTCTGGGAGTCCCATGACGGACTTTCCCGAGATCGCTTCGAGGTGGTAGACCTCACGGACGCGCCAGCCCTTTGCCTCGGCGTACATGTGGGCGCGCTTCTCATGGTGTTCTGGGCTCTCGCCCTTGGCCTGGTCTTCGGTCGAAACGCGGATCCAGATGCCGACCTGCTTCCCATGCTCTTCAGCCTGGATCTTCTGCTTCTTCGTTGGCACGCGAGACTCCCTATCCGGCGATGGCCGGACGTCCAATGAACGACACCCGGGGCACCTCGTCCCACGTGCGGCCGTCGAGCTCCCTGCCGTTCTTCCCCTTTTGAACGCCGCCCCACTGCTTGAAGAAGAACGGCACACCCGCCCCGGTGCACTGATCCCGGATCTCCCGTACCCAAGCAGAGTCCATCGGCCGTGCGCGCGGTCCGGACTCGCCGCCGACGATCACCCAGTCGATGTCATCGAGGTCGAGAGACGGGAGCGGCCCGAGAAGCGGTTCGAGTGAGAGAAACTTCACGGACGCGCCAGTCCGCCGGAGGTCGTCAATCCGCTCCTGGTACGAGTCCGTCTCGACGCTCACGCCCATCCAGATGTTCTCGCGCCAGGGGAGAAGGTCGCTCATGTCCGCGAGCCGACTGCTCCGTTTCGTGAGCACCTGGAACGTGTGCCAGTGAGCTTCGGCCATGACGGCGAATACCCGCTCGATGAAAGCCACGGGTACCCGCTGGTGGAAGAGATCGCTCATGGAGTTTACGAAGATGACCTGCGATTTCTTCCACCGGAGCGGCATCTCGAGGACGTGTTCGTGGAGTGTGAGCCGGAAGCCATTCGCGTAGTTCGGCTGGCCCATCGCGCGGAGCCGAACCGCCATGCGCTCGGCGTAGCAGTGCTTGCAGCCGGGACCAATTTTGGTGCACCCGGTGACCGGGTTCCATGTGGACTCGGTCCACTCTATGGATGAACGGAATCCCATTTACTTCTTCCTCCTCCTGAATGTGATGCTTACGGAGTCGGCGACGGTGACCATATCGTTCCTCTTCCGTCGCCTGTCCGCCGGAGGGTCCATCTTGACCGCACCGCTCTCTTCCATCTTCCGGAGAGCGTCCTTGTAGTTCCGCTTGATGAACCGCCGTCCGACGTGATGGCCTTCATAGACCTGCGACATCGCCATCGTCTGTCCCGCGTAATGCTCCTCAAGCATGGATTCTAGCTCGTCCAGCGGCCGGGCAAGCTCGAAGAGAAGCGGGTAGTTTCGGTCGGCGGGGCTGTATTCGAACGACGGAACGCCTTGCTCGGTCTTGCTGCTCTCGCTCGCCATGATCCCCTTCATGATCTCATATCCGCGGACGTGCTTGCTGACGAAGATCAGGTGGTGCTTCGTTCGGCGTCCGCTCTCGCTGCGGAATCTGAAAGGAAGGACGTACGTGCCGCCCATCTCGCGGAGAGCGGTCGCGAGTTCCTCGATGATCGTGGTCTCGCGTAGATCGGGGGGGAGCAATTCTAGGCGAGCTCGGAGAGTCGCCCCTCGCTCCTCTCCGAAGAGCGCGTCGATGTGCTCCTTCACGTACGCATTGCCGAGCCCCATGTTGATGCGGGTGTAGTTGAAGAAGAAGATGCAGTCGCAGCCCCAGTCCTTGAGGACGGAGTTCACGAGCCGGAGCGACAGTCCCTTGTACCCCCACGGATCGACGAAGAAGAGTGTGGGGACAAGCGTCGACTTCTCGAACATCTTGACGATCTGCTCGCCGACCTCCTCGTTGTGGACCTGCGGCGGATGCTTCAACCGCTCGATGCCCGGGACCGCCTTGATCGCGCTTTCGAGCGACTGGCAGTGGTCCTCGTCCTTGTCGTTGAAGACCGAGACGAGCATCTTCGTGAGATCCGGGTTCGCGAGCGCCGTTTCAAGGACCATGATCGGCGTCGACTTGGTGCCGTCATCATACCGTCCTGGCCCCGCGAAGAGGTCGATATACGCGACCCGCTTCGCGTCCCTTCTGGCCCACGGGATCATGACGCGCGCCCAAGCCGAGAAGTACTTCGCGACGATCGCCGACTTGACCCTCGACTGCTCTAGGGATTCCTCGAAGAACCCTTCCGTGCCCAACCCATCCTCCCGCGTTTGGGTCGACGTCTTCGAACCCCGGCAGCAATTCACTCGCTTTCGGGGCGCCTCATCGCCTTCGACTCTACGAAACACATCGCTGACGGTCCGCTTCCGACGCTCGGCAGGGGCATCATCGACGCCTCAGTTAATCGGTCGCCAGGGA
>JBDRFQ010000075.1:0-2489 GCA_043818685.1 Candidatus Eiseniibacteriota bacterium | reverse complement strand
GGCTGCATCTGGAACATCATGATGAAGCAGATGACGGCGCCGACGAGGGAGACGAACCAGCGCGAACGGAAGGTCGGCCGGTAGGAGGGGCTCCCGGCGAAGTGCTCGAGAAAGCTCACCGAGCAGAGCGCCCCGTACGTGATCATGAAGAACATGCTGATCACCTGTGCGACGAAGTCGATGCTCCCGATGGAAACGAAGAAGAGCGCGAGGGCGGCGGTCACGAGGGAGGCGTTTCGCGGCTCGTTCACGCGCCCTTCTCCGCGGCGGAGGAACGCGTTGACCCTCGTGCCGGGGAAGATCCGGTCCGAGGCGAGGGCCTGCATCGTGCGCGGCGCGATGAGCGCCGAGCCGATCGCCGAGGAGAGGGTCGCCGCGGCGAGCCCGATCGGGATGATCGGACCCCAAAGCGCGAGCCGGCTCATGATGAGCGAGTCCGAGGCCAGCTCCTCGGGCGAGGCGCTGGAGGCGAGCTTGAGCACAACGAACACGTAGACGATCATCCCGAAGAACGTCGCGGAGAGCGTGCCGAGCGGGATCGACCGCCTCGGGTTCTTGAGGTCTCCGGAGAGGCCGACCCCCGCGGTCATTCCGGTGAACGCCGGAAAGACGATCGCGAAGACCTTGAAGAAGTCGTCCGGATGCGCGACCGTCCGCGACACGATGAGAGACGGCTGCTGCGAGAGAGGCTTCCCGAGAAAGAAGAACACCAGCGCGGTGCCGAGCACCGCCGCTACCACCCAGAGCGCCCGCACCCCGAGCCCCGCCCCCTTGTAGATCATGAACGCCATGAGAAGGACGGCCGCCGGGACCCCGACGAAACGGACGTCCGGGCTTCCGCCCATGAACCCGGGAAAGCGGGCGAAGAGAGGGCGGAACGCCTCGGAGAAGGCGATCATGTAGAAGGCGATCGAGATAGCCTGGGAGAGGTAGAGCGAGATCCCGATCGTGCCCCCCACGAGGGGGCCGAACGAGCGGCTGATGATGAAGTACTCGCCCCCGCCTTCCACGCGGAGGTTCGTCGCGATCTCCGCGATCGCCATGGCGGTCGGAACGGTGATGAGGTGTCCGATGAGGATGATGAGAAACGAGCCGAGGAGCCCGACATGGGCAACCGCGTATCCGAACCGGAGAAAGAGGATCGCGCCGAGAATGGTGCAGACGGCGGCCAGAAAGACGGGGGACGTGTCGAAGCCGTGGCCCCGCCCGGCTCCCTGCGCCGCGCCGGTCCTCGTGCCCATGGCGTTTCTCCTTCGCCGGACGCCGGGCGAAGCGAACGATCCGCCCGGCTGGAAGGATAGAGGCGAGCGGGAGGAGATTCAAGCGTCCGTGATGAGGAGCGGGCGGCTCGGCGAGCGGGCCCGAGCGGGCCGGAGGGCGCGGGGCCGGGGAGGACTCGCCGCGCTTCGGGTCCGGCTCGGTTGACAAGGGAGAACGCGCGTGCAAGCCTTCTCCCTGATCGAAGGAACGATCCGAGGGGGGTCTCCGATGGCCTTGAGCGCGTCTCGCGCGATCGTTGCCTTGGCGGCGGTGATCGCGATCTGCGGCTGCGACCGGACGGCCGACCGCCTTCCGACCGATCGTCCTCCCTCCCCGCGAGAGACGGCGGGAGAGACGGAGTTCGCTCTCTCGGAGAACGAGCGCGCCTTCCTCGACACCCTCGAAGAGCGCACCTTCCGCTGGTTCTGGGAGCAAAGCGATCCGGAGACCGGCCTCACTCCGGACCGCACGCCGACCCGTTCGTTCATGAGCACCGCGGCGGTCGGTTTCGCGCTCACCGCCTACCCGATCGGCGCCGAGCGGGGATACGTCTCGCGCGAGGAGGCCGCGGAGCGGGCGAGGAGAACGCTCCGCTTCTTCCTCGGAGCGCCCCAGGACTCGTCGGTCTCGGGGAGCGCGGGCTTTCGAGGTTTCTTCTATCACTTTCTTGACGCGGAGACGGGTTGCCGCTTCGGCGACGTCGAGCTCTCGACGATGGACACCGCGCTTCTTCTCGCGGGTGCCCTCTTCTGCATGTCGTACTTCGATCGGGACACGCCCGCGGAGCACGAGATCCGCGCGTCTGCCGAGTCGCTCTACGCGCGCGCCGACTGGCGGTGGGCCGAGGTCCGCCCGCCGACGATTGTCCACGGCTGGAAGCCGGAGAGCGGCTTCCTCCCCTACGACTGGCGAGGTTACAACGAGGCGATGCTCGTTTACATCCTGGCTCTCGGGTCTCCCTCTCATCCGGTGGGGCGGGACGCGTGGGACGCGTGGGTGAGCGGCTACCGCTGGGGGGCATTCCACGAAGAGGAGCATCTCGGGTTCGCCCCGCTCTTCGGCCACCAGTACACGCACGTCTGGATCGATCTTCGCGGGATCCGTGACGGCTTCATGCGCGGGCGGGGAGTCGACTACTTCGAGAACTCGCGGCGCGCGGCGCGGGCGCAAAGAGCCTACGCGACCCTGAACCCCGGGGGCTGGGCGGGGTACGGGCCTCTCTGCTGGGG
>JBDRFQ010000074.1:0-9843 GCA_043818685.1 Candidatus Eiseniibacteriota bacterium | reverse complement strand
AGGAGTTCGTGAGGGGGACGGCCGGCGAGGTGCTCGCGCTTGTTCGAGAGCGGCCGCCGAGGGGCGAGTTCGTGGTCGTTCTCGAAGGGGGGGCGGGCGAGGAGCCGCTCGAGCCGGAACGTGTCCTCGCGATCGTGCGCGAGGAGGTCGGCGCCGGGCGATCTCTCCGGGACGCGGTCCGGGCCGCCGCCCGCCTCGCCCTCTGGAAGGAGCAGGACGTCTACAGGCTCGTGCGTGACGAGGACCGCTAGCCCGCCCCGAAAACGGGGACACGAACCAGTTTCAAGAACCGACTTCCTTCATTGAGAACCGCCCGATCGCGAGAGGAATGTCCGTCCCTGTTTTCCGTGATCTTCTCCTAACCTTCGGCTTGACAAGGAATTATCGGGTCTGGTAGCCTGCCGCTGCCGCCGATTGGAAGGCGACAGGAGGTCGAACTCGATGTGCGCGCTTCTCAGCAAGGAGGGGAAGGAGAGGCTGAGGTCGCTGGCGGACCCGATCACAGGCCTTCTCGTCCGCGCCCGCGTGCATCCGAACGTTCTCACGATCGCCGGCCTCGTCCTTGCGGTCGTCGCGGGCCTTCTCCTCGGGATCGGGCAGCTTCGCCGGGGAGCGATCGTCTTCCTCGCGGGCGGCCTCTTCGACATGCTGGACGGAGCGGTCGCCCGGGCGGCCGGCAAGGGATCGCGGTTCGGGGCGTTCTTCGACTCATCGATCGACCGCTACGCGGAGATCGTCCCCTACCTCGGGCTTTCCTTTTTCATGCGCTCGGACACTCTCTTCTTCCTCCCCTTTCTCGTCATCACCGGGTCGCTCATGGTGAGCTACACCCGCGCCCGGATCGAGGGGCTCGGAGGGACCTGCCACGTCGGGCTCCTGGAGCGCCCGGAGCGGATCGTTCTCCTCTTCCTCGGGCTTCTCATTGGAGGGGTTCCTCTCAAGATCGCCCTCGTCCTTCTCGCGGTCGGCTCCCACTTCACGGCGTTTCAGAGGATGCGGCACGCCCGCTCGATCCTGTGATCCGGTGTCCGGTCCGGGAGTGATCCGCGAATCCGAAGCCGATAGGTGGCCCTGATTTGCCGACTCGCCGAAGAAATCGACGCGTGTCCCCGGTTTGCCGAAATCGGTGTCTTTCGCCGGCATCCCGACTCCCGCCGGCCGGGGGTCCCGCGCCCGTCCCCTGCCGTCGATCCCGGCAACGCTTTCGGCCCCGCTCTCGTCCCTGTGGTCGGGAGGAACCATTTGTGCTAAGAATTGTGCTAGAGAGAGAGATCTGAAGCGCCTCCGGGGGGCGGGTCCTCCGGGCCGGCACGGGGCGCGGAGCAGGACGGGGGTCCCGGCGACCGGGTCCCTGCCCTATCAGGGTCGCCGCGGAGCAACGGAAGGAAACGCCATGTCGAATGTCCGCCATCGCTTGCTGGTGCTGGGCGCCGTCGCCCTCTTCGTCGGCTTCGCCGCGGTCGCCGGCCGCTCCGAAACCAAGGACGACAACGCCTACCGGCAGCTCAAGCGTTTCAGCGAGGTCCTGAACCGGATTCACTCCGACTACGTGGACGACACCGACATCGAGAACCTCATGGACGCGGCGATCGAGGGGATGCTGGAGAGCCTCGACATGCACTCGCAGTACCTCGACCGGAAGCAGTACCGCGATCTGATGGTGGGGACGCAGGGGAGCTTCGGGGGGCTCGGGATCGTCATCTCGATCCGGGACCAGGTGCTGACGGTGATCGCCCCGATCGAGGGAACCCCGGCCTCGCGCATGGGTATCCAGGGCGGGGATCAGATCCTCTTCATCGACGACGAGCCGACCGAGGGCTTCACCGCGGACGACGCCGTGAACCGCCTGCGCGGTCCGGAAGGAACCGAGGTCACGGTCAAGATCCACCGCGAAGGGGAGCCGGAGCTTCTCGAGTACACGATCACGCGGGAGATCATCAAGCTGAAGTCGGTCCCGTACAAGTACGTGAGCGAGGACGGGATCGGGTACGTGCGCGTCTCGCAGTTCTCGAAGACGACGAGCCACGAGCTCGATGCCGCGCTCGACAGCCTCGAAGCGGTCGGGATCCGCGGGCTGATCGTCGATCTTCGCTCGAACCCGGGAGGACTTCTCGATCAGGCGGTCGAGGTGTCCGACCTCTTCCTCGATCGGGGCCAGACGATCACCTACACGAAGGGGCGGAAGAGAAGCTCGGAGAACCGTTTCACGGACGGGCGCAATTCGGAGTATCTCGGCCTGCCGCTCGTGGTCCTCGTCGACCAGCACTCGGCGAGCGCGTCGGAGATCGTCTCGGGAGCGATCCAGGACTGGGATCGCGGCCTCGTCGTCGGGAAGACGACGTTCGGCAAGGGGTCCGTCCAGTCGGTGATCCCTCTCGACGACGAGACGGGGCTCAAGCTGACAACCGCGAAGTACTACACGCCGAGCGGGCGCTGCATCCAGCGGGACGAGTTCAACAGCCGGCGCGGCCGCGGTGAGGAAGAGGAGGGGGCCGACTCCGCCCGAACGGACGAGGTCTTCAGCACGAACGCCGGACGGCCGGTTTACGGCGGCGGCGGGATCGCGCCCGACATCGAAATCGATCAGAGGAAGATGGAGGATCTGGAAGCGCGCATCGAACGCCGGGGGCTCTTCTTTACCTTCGCCGTTGAATATTTCCCGTATCATTCGATCGAGCCGGGCTGGGAGGTGGGGGAGGACGTCCTTGGCCAGTTCACCGACTTCCTTTCCAACAGGGAGATCGAGTACACGCCGGAGGAGTGGGAGGCTTCGGAGCTCTACGTGAGGAACGGCATCAAGAGGGAGCTCTACCGAAAGGCGTTCGGGGACGAGGCGGCGTACGAGGTCCTGAACACGACCGACACACAGCTCCAGCAGGCGTTCGACCTCTTCCGGAAAGCGGGAACGCTGGACGGGCTCTTCGCCCTCTCGACCGAGTGGAGGCTGGAGAGGGATCGCGAGGCCGCCGTCGCCGGCGCCGCGGCCGAGGGGGACAGCCTCGAGATGACGGTGCAGGGCGAGCTGGACAGAGAGTAGGGCCGGCCGGAACGCGGGATCGGCTGCATGCGAATCGGTCGACTGGAAATCGAGAGGGGGGCGCTGCTCGCCCCCCTTTGCGGGATCACGACGAGCCCCTATCGCAAGATCTGCAGGAGGCTCGGCGCCTCGCTCGTCTTCTCCGAGACGATCTCCTCCGACGGTCTCTTTCAAATGAGCCGCCGCACGATCGATCTCGCCCGCTTCGATCCGGAGGAGAGGCCGATCGGAGTCCAGATCTTCGGCGCGGATCCGGAACGGATGACCGTGGCGGCCCGGATCGTGGAAGACCTCGTCCGTCCCGATCTGATCGACCTCAACTTCGGCTGCCCGGTCCCCAAGTTCGTGCGGCACGATCGAGGGGCGGCTTTGCTCAAAGATCCTCCGCGGATCGGACGGATCGTGGGCGAGGTGGTGCGGGCGGTCCGGACTCCGGTCAGCGCCAAGATCCGCGCGGGCTGGGACGAGGCCTCGATCCGCGTCGCGGAGATCGCCCGCGTCGTGGAGGGGGAAGGGGGCGCGCTTCTCACGGTTCACGGGCGGACGCGCTCGCAGGCCTACCGGGGGGAGGCGAACTGGGAGTGGGTCGCCGAGGCGGTGCGCGCCGTCTCGATTCCGGTTGTGGGGAACGGCGACGTCGACGACGCGGAGACGGCCGAGAGGCGGATCGCCGAGAGCGGCTGCGCCGCGGTGATGATCGGCCGTGCCTCGATCGGGAACCCGTGGGTCTTTCGAGAGGTCCGGCACCGGCTGCTGCGAGGGGTCGATGCTCCCCCGCCGAGCCCGGAGGAGAGGCTCCGCATGATCCGCGAGCACCTCGCGCTCCACATCGAGGACCGGGGCCTTTTCGTCGGGATCCGCGAGTTCCGGCGGCATCTCTCCTGCTACGTTCGCGGGCTCCCGGGGAGCGCGGCATTCCGCTCGTGGGCGAACGCCGTCGAGTCCCGCGAGGAGCTCGAAGGGGGGCTGGGGAGGTTTTTCGACGGGCTTTCTCCGGAGGCCGCCCATGGACCGTGATCGGATCCGCGAGATCCTGGACGGAGTTCACTCCGGGCGCCTCGACATCGAGGCGGCTCTCGAGATGCTCCGCCGCCTTCCGTTCGAGGATCTCGGGTTCGCGCGGGTCGACCACCACCGCGGTCTCCGGCAGGGGTGGCCGGAGGCGATCTTCTGCGAGGGGAAGAGCGCGGAGGAGATCGTCGAGATCGCCCGCGCGATTCTTGATTCAGGAAGCAATCTTCTCGCCACCCGCCTCTCCGCGGAGAGCTTCGAGGTTCTCGGCCGCTCGATCGATGGGGTGCGCTACAACGCGAGGGGGAGAACGGCGGTCAAGATCGTCCGCCCCCCCGCTGAGGGGGATCCGGTCCTTCTCCTCACGGCGGGCACCTCCGACATCCCCGTGGCGGAGGAGGCCGCGGAGACGCTCGAGGTTCTCGGCCACCGTCCGGCCCGCGTCTACGACGTCGGGGTCGCGGGGATCCACCGGCTCTGGACGGAGGAGAAGCGGATCGAGGAAGCCCCGGTCATCATCGTCGTGGCCGGAATGGAGGGGGCGCTCCTCTCGGTCGTGGCGGGAATCGCCCGGGTCCCGGTCATCGGCGTCCCGACGAGCGTCGGCTACGGGACGGCCCTCCGCGGCCTCACCCCGCTCTTCGGCATGCTGAACAGTTGCGCTTCGGGCACCACTGTAGTAAACATCGACAACGGTTTCGGCGCCGCGTGCGCCGCGCACCGCATCCTTCAACGCATGCCGAGGCGCGAATGAGAGCCGCCTACTTCGACTGTCCCTCCGGCGCGAGCGGCGACATGATCCTCGGCGCGCTTTTCGACGCGGGGGTCGAGCCCGCGGAGGTCGAGCGCGGCCTCGCCTCGCTCGCGATCGAGCGCTTCCGAATCGAGACGGAGAAGCGGACGCGCGGCGGCATCGCCGCGACGGGGGTCCGTGTGGTCGTCGAGGAGGAGGCGCGCCCGCGCAACTTCCGGCAGATCGCGGAGGCGATCGGGTCTTCCGCGCTTCCCGAAGAGGTCAGGGAGGGCGCGGTCCGCGTCTTTCGGATTCTGGGCGAGGCGGAGGCGGCGGTTCACGGGATCCCGCTCGAGAAGGTGCACTTTCACGAGGTAGGCGCCGTCGATTCGATCGTCGACGTGGCCGGCGCCCTCCTCGGCCTCCACCTCCTCGGGATCGAGAGGGTGCGCGCCTCGGTCCCCGCGACGGGGACCGGGTTCGTCCGCGCGGCGCACGGGCTTCTCCCCGTCCCGGCGCCCGCCACCGCGGAGATCCTCAAGGGGCGTCCGGTCCGGTTCACCGAGGTGGAGGGAGAGCTGCTCACGCCGACGGGAGCGGCGCTCCTCGTGGGGCTCACCGAGTCGTTCGGGCCCCCGCCCCTCCTTCGGATTGACCGGATCGGGTACGGCGCGGGGACCGCCGACCGGCCGGAGCCGCCGAACCTGCTCCGGCTCATCGTCGGCGAGGAAGAGGGGGCGCTCGCGAGCGAGACGGTCCTCCTCATGGAGAGCGACGTCGACGATGTCCCCGCGGAGCTGATCGGCCACCTCTACGAGCGCGTGCTCGCCGAGGGGGCGCTCGATCTCGTGGTTCTCCCCGCGCAGATGAAGAAGAACCGTCCCGGGCACCGGATCTCCCTCCTCGCCGCCCCGTCGGACCGCGACCGGCTGGCGCGCCTCCTCATGGAGGAGACGGGAACGCTCGGGGTCCGGATCTTCGAGGTGTCCCGCGCGGTGCTCCGCCGGGAGGTCGTGCGCCGGGCGACGCGCTTCGGCGAGATCCGTTTCAAACAATCGAGCCTTCCGGGGGGAAGGGTCCGCCTCTCCCCCGAGTACGAGGACTGCGCCGCCGTTGCGCGAGCGAGCGAGCTTCCCTTCCTCGAGGTGTGGGAGGCCGCCCGGCGCGACGGGGAGGAGGAAGCGTGACCGCACGTCGGACGATTCTGGAGCAGCGGGAGATGCACTGGGTGGTGACCCGCCTCTCCCACGAGATTCTGGAAAAGAACCGGGGAATTCGGGATCTCGTCGTCATCGGGATCCGTACCCGGGGGGCCCATCTCGCGACGCGGATCGTCCGCGAGATCGAATCGATCGAGGGGCACCGCGTCCCCCTCGGCATCCTCGACATCACCCTGTATCGCGACGACCTGCAGGACGTGGGACCGCAGCCGGTGATCCGGGGGACGGACATCCCCTTCGACGTGGAAGAGAAGGTCCTCGTTCTCGTCGACGACGTCCTCTACACGGGCCGCACCGTGCGGGCGGCGCTCGACGAGATCATCGATTTCGGCCGGCCGAAGCGGATCTGGCTCGCGGTGCTCATCGATCGGGGGCGCCGGGAGCTTCCGATCGCGGCCGACTTCGTCGGGGAGAGGCTCACGACCGCGGAAAACGAGGTGGTGGAGGTGATGGTGACGGAGGAGGACGGAGAGGACGGCGTCTACCTGCGGGAGGTTCTGAAGTGAAGCTCGCGCGGAAGGACCTCCTCGGCCTGGACGGGACGGCCCGGGAGGAGATCGAGCTCATTCTGAACACGGCCGGGACCTTCAAGGAGGTCCTCCGGCGCAAGATCCCGAAGGTCCCCACCCTCCGGGGGAAGACGGCGGTCAACCTGTTCTTCGAGGCGAGCACGCGCACGCGCGTCTCGTTCGAGCTCGCGGTGAAGCGGCTTTCGGCGGACTCCGTCTCGATCGCGAAGACGATGTCGAGCGCGGAGAAGGGGGAGACGCTCCTCGACACGGTTCGAAACCTTCAGGCGATGAAGATCGATTTCCTGATCGTTCGCCACTCCGCTTCCGGGGCGCCTCACTTCCTCGCGTCCCGCCTCGACGCCTCGGTGATCAACGCGGGGGACGGCGCGCACGAGCACCCGACCCAGGCGCTTCTCGATCTCTTCACGATGCGGGAGCGCTTCGGCTCCTTCGAGGGGCTCCGCGTGGCGATCGTCGGGGACGTGCTCCACAGCCGGGTCGCCCGCTCGAACGTGTTCGGCCTGAGGACCGTCGGCGCCCGGGTGACCCTCTGCGGCCCGCGCACGTTCCTCCCGACCGGGATCGAGTCTCTCGGCGTGGACGTGGAGACCAGCGTCGATCGGGCGATCGACGGGGCGGATGTCGTCATGGTCCTCCGCATCCAGAGGGAGAGGCAGGACGGTTGCTTCCTCCCCACGCTCCGCGAGTACGCCGCTCTCTTCGGCATCACCCGCAAGCGGGCGGACCGCCTGAAGCCGGGATGCCTCATCATGCACCCGGGGCCGATCAACCGGGGCGTGGAGATCGAGCCGGAGGTCGCGGACGGGCCGCGGTCGGTGATCCTCGATCAGGTCACGAACGGGGTCGCCGTTCGGATGGCGGTCATTTACCTTCTCTCAGGCGGCGAGGTGGAGAATGGCGTGGTTGGTTAAGGGGGCGCGGCTTCTCGACCCGGCGCGCGGGATCGACCGCGTCGGGGACGTCCTGATCGACGGCGGGAAGGTCGAGCGGGTCGGGGGCGAGATCCGCGCGGACGGGGAGCCGGCGGTCCTCGACGCGAAGGGACTCGTCCTGACGCCGGCCTTCGTGGACATGCACGTCCACCTCCGCGAGCCGGGGCGCGAGGACGCGGAGACGATCGAGTCGGGCGTTCGCGCGGCGGCGGCGGGCGGCTTCGGCGCCGTCGCGTGCATGCCGAACACGGACCCTCCCCTCGACTCGCACGGCTCGATCCGGTTCGTCCTGGAGAGGGCGGCAGAGGCGGGACCGGTCGAGGTTCTCCCGATCGGCTGCGTGACGTTGGGAGGGAAGGGGGAGAGGCTCGCGGAGATCGGGGATCTGGTCCGCGCGGGGGCGGTCGCGATCTCGGACGACGGGAGCTGGGTAGCGAGCGCTCTTCTCATGCGCCGCGCCCTCGAGTACTCGCGCATGTTCGACATCCCGGTCGTCTCGCACGCTGAAGAGCCCAAACTCTCCGGGGGCGGCGTGATGCACGAGGGGGAGATGAGCCTCAGGCTCGGCCTTCGGGGGATCCCCGCGGAGAGCGAAACGATCGCGATCGACCGGGACGTGCGTCTCGCGGAGCTCACCCGCGGCCGGCTGCACATCGCGCACGTTTCGACCGCCGGCGGGGTCGAGATCGTACGGCGCGCGAAGGAGCGCGGCCTCCCCGTGACCGCCGAGACCGCGCCCCACTACCTCGCGCTGACCGACCGGTGCCTCGCCGGGTACGACACGAACCGGAAGATGAACCCGCCGCTCCGGACCGCCGAGGACCGCGATGCGCTCAGGGCGGGCGTCGCCGAAGGGGTGATCGACGCGATCGCCACCGACCACGCCCCGCACCCCGCCCACGAGAAGGAGGTCGAGTTCGACGCCGCGCCTTTCGGGGTCGTCGGCCTCGAAACCGCCCTCGCCGTTCTGCTGACCTACGTGGTCCGATCGGGACATCTTTCCCTTCCGCGTCTCGTCGAGTCCCTCACCTCCGCCCCCGCGAAGATCATCGGGCACGATCTTCCCGGAATCGTCGCCGGAGCGCCCGCGTCGCTCGTTCTCTTCGACCCGGAAGGCTCCTGGGTCGTCGACCCGAGCCGGTTCGAGTCGCTTTCGCGGAACACCCCCTTCGCGGGGGAGAGGCTCTTCGGAGAGGTGAGAGACCTCTTCCTCGCCGGGGAGAGGATCACGCCGAGTCCGAAGAGCGGCGGGGAGTTCCTCTTCCCGGACGAAGAGGCGAAATGACCCTGCGTTCGGCCGCGCTCGTTCTCGTGCTTGCCTCGCTCCTTTCGGGCTGCGCCTACTACAACACGTTCTTCCACGCGCGCCAGGCGTACCGGCAGGCGGAGAAGGCGCGGGCGCAGGCCCCCGCCGACAAACGGGAGACGATCGGACTCGATCTCTACGAGCAGTCGATGAAGAGGTGCGCGAAGGTGATCGTCGAGTATCCCGGCTCGCGCTGGGTGGACGACGCGATCCTGCTCATGGGGAAGTGCTTCTACGCGCGGGCGGACTACCTCGCCGCGCTTCGCAAGTTCGACGAGATCCTGCTCTACTACGAGAAGTCGGATCTGGCGAGGGAGGCGCGGTTCTGGAAGGCGAAGGCCCTCGTCGCGCTCGAGCGCTACGACGAGGCCCTTCCCACCCTCCAGAAGTTTCGCGAGGGGAAGAAGGACGACCTCAGGCGGCAGGCGCTCTACCTTCTCGCCCTGGTCGAGCACGAGAGGGAGAACCACGCGGGCGCGGCGGAGGGGCTCGAGCTCTACCTCGCAGAGGGGGGGAAGGGAGCGGATCGGGGAGAGGTCATGCGGCTTCTCGGGGACTCGTACAGGCGGACGGAGAAGCCCGACCAGGCGTTGCGCGTCTACGAGGAGTACCTGAAGGACCCGCTGCTCGAGCCGGATCGGAGGCTCAAGACGGAGCTGGAGATGGCGGAGCTTCTCGTGGAGGGGGGGCGTTTCGAGGAGGCGTATCGGGCGCTCGACGAGATCGTGAGCGACGCGGAGAGACCGGACGATTCGCTCAGAGTCGCCTTCAGCCGCGGCAAGGCTTTTTTTTCCGAGGGGCGGACGGAGGAGGCGGTCGGGTTCCTCCAGGAGACTCTCATCGAGGCCCCGTCCACGGAGACCGCGGGGGCGATCGCTTTCCTGCTCGGTGAGACGTACATGGATGTCTACGACAACAAGGACTCGGCCGCGGCCGCGTACCGGAAGGCGGCCACCTTTCCGGGATCGGAAGAGAGGAAGTCGGAGGCGGCCTCGCGGTCGAAGAGCCTCGGCGAGTATCTCGACCTCCGGGCGGAGCTCGCCGAGGGAGAAGCGGACACGGCGCGGGTCT
>JBDRFQ010000073.1:0-10069 GCA_043818685.1 Candidatus Eiseniibacteriota bacterium | reverse complement strand
TGGAACCGCCTGAACCTCCCCGGTCTCCAGGGCTTCACGATCTTCCGCATGAGCAACCTGGACAGCGCGTTCGCCCGCGTCGACACCGCCGAGTCGGACGCCACGCTCTGGATCGATCCGGCGCCCCGGCACTTCACGACCTCGCTCTACCGGATCGCCGCCGTCGGCGCCGGCGGATCGGAGGCGGACACCACCGGGCGAGCGGCCGTCTCAGTTGTCGTTCCCCCGCTGGTCCGCTTGGCGGGCGGGGCGGCATCGACGGCGGTGAGGAACGTGGCCGTCTCGATCCGCGCCGAAGAAGCCGGGTCGATGATTCTCGCCGAGGACTCGCTCCTCTCCGGCGCCGCGTGGGAACCGTTCGACACATCAATGACATGGACCTTCGGCGAGGGGAAGGGGACGAAGAGCCTCTATCTCCGTGTCCAGCGCGGCGCGGCGGACACATCCGATGTCGTCGGCGACGCGATCGAGACCGCGGCGACGAACGGGGCGCTTCTCCTCGCGGGGGGAGATTCGACAACGGCGCGCGCCCGGGTCCCCTTCGCCCTTTCCGGCGAGCTTCTCACCAAGGTCGTCCTGAGCCCCGACGCGCTTTTCGGAGACGCCGGCGACACCTCGCTCGTCTTCGACTCGTTGACCACCCTCGACTCCCTCGGCATGGAGTGGATGTTCGGAACGGATCTCGGGACGAAGATCCTCCGCGCCCAGTTCTGGAACGAGTTCGGGCCGGACACGGTCTCCGCGGACTCGGTTCGCCCCGATCCGCTCGCGAACGTCTCGGTTCTCCTCGCCGGGGGCGACAGCGTCGCGAACGTTTGCGAGGTTTCCCTCTCCATCGACGCCAAAGCGACCCTAATGAACCTCTCGCCCGTTCCCGACTTCCCTCCGGAGAACTGGATCCCCTTCCGCCGGGAGACGACCTGGACGATCGGCGATACCGCCGGGACCTACACCGTGTGGGTCCAGCTTTCCAACGACTTCGTGAACCTCATGGAGAGCCCCACCGGAGACGCGCTCCTCTTCGTTCCCGTCCGGCTGGCGATCGCGATCACGGCCCCTGCGGACAGCTCGGTCGTCGTCGAGGGGAACACGGTTTCGATCGAGGGAAGCGTTGTCGGCGCCTCGTGCCGCGCAGCGCCCGATTCCGTCGAGGTGGAGATCGGCGACTCCCTCTTCACGGCCGGGATCGAGGCTGCGGCATGGACGGTGAGCTGGACGGTCGATGAGGACCCCTCGGACACCACCGCTCTCTCGATCGTGGCGCGGACGACCGACCAAGCCGACTCGACAGCCTCCGACACCGTTCTCGTCTTCGTCGCCCCCTCGAAGTAGCCTCGATCCGCCGGGAGGTCGAACCGGAGCGCGGCCGTTCGGGCCGGGGGGCATGTTTGAGCAAGCGATCCCTGCCCCACGGCTCCGGATCTTCATGGAAGGAACGGCGTTGAATGGACAATCAACGCTGGATGTCCGGATCTCGCCCAGTCATCGGAAAAGGGACGGCGCTGCGCGGGGAATTGGTATAATCAAGCGCGTGAGAACAAACTTCCACCCCGAAGAGACGCAAGGAAACCGAAGCATGAAAGAGAGGCCCTTCGTTCTTCTTCTCGCGGCGATCCTCGTGCTCCTCCCCGCGGCCGGAATCGCGGGGGACGAGGATCCCGTGGAGCAGTTCCGGCGGCTGGAATGGGAAAGGCGCGCCTTGTCGCTCCTCGCGGGGCGGGAGGCGGCGGCGAAGATCCCCTTCCACGAGCCGGTCTACGACGTCACGTTCTACGACCTGTCGGTCCGGGTCGACCCGTCGGACTCGTCGCTCGTCGGCGAGGTTTGGGTGCACGCGCGCTCCCTCGCCGACACGCTCTCGAACATCAACCTCGACCTGGTCGACTCGCTCGATGTCGATTCCGTCGGAGGAAACGGGATTTCGTTCACGCACGCGAACGACCTCGTCACGATCGTTCTCGACGGCCGCTACGATCCGGGCGAGCCGTTCGCCGTCAAGGTGTGCTACGGCGGGAAGCCGCGCCCGTACCGCCGGAACGGCCTCCTGTGGAAGACGCACGGGACCCAGCCGGCCGTCTTCACGATGGTCGAGCCGTTCTTCTCGGGCCACTGGTGGCCGTGCAAGGACGTGCCGTGGGACAAGGCGGACTCGGCTGAGGTTACGATCACGGCCCCCGAGGAGCTGGTCGGCATCTCGAACGGCGTGCACGTGATCACGACGCAGCCGGAGCCGGGATGGAAGAGCACGACCTGGAAGCACCGGCACCCGATCCCGCCCTATCTCATCATGATCGCTGTCTCGAACTACGAGCTGATCGGCGACGTCTTCGACAACGGCGTCGACCCCGCGGTGACGATCGAGCACTGGGTGTTCCCCGAGGATCGCGTCGCTGCCGAGACAACCTTCGCGCTCGTCCCGGAGATGATCGAGCGCCTCGAGGAGATCTACGGCCCGTACCCGTTCCGGGACGAACGGTTCGGGCACGCCGCGGTCGTGGGCGCCGGAGCGATGGAGCACAACACGTGCGTCAGCTTCGGGGCGAGCCTCATCGTCGGGAACCGGGGGAGCGACGCGGTGGTCGTTCACGAGCTGGGACACCAGTGGTGGGGCGACCTCGTCACGTGCGAGGACTGGAACGACATCTGGCTGAACGAGGGGTTCGCCACGTACACCGAGGCGCTCTGGGCGGAGCACCGGGCCGGTCCCGAGATCCTCCCGGGATTCATGAAGCGCGAGGAGTACCACGGCTCGCAGTCGGTCTACGTCGACCCGATCCCCGACCTCGACTCGCTCTTCTCGCCCCGCTTCTTCGGCGCGATCTACAACAAGGGCGGCTGGGTCCTGCACATGCTCCGCCGCCTCGTCGGCGACGAGACGTTTTTCCAGATTTTCGAGCGGCACAAGGAGGACTCGATCGCGCGGGGCGGCCTCGCGAACACGGCCGATTTTCACGCGACGTGCGAGGCGGTGAGCGGGCTCGACCTCGACCGGTTCTTCCGGCAGTGGGTCTACCTCGCCGGATCGCCGAGCTTCCGCGCCCTGCCGTTCGTGAGCGCGTCGGGCGAGACCCTCTGGCTCCGCCTCGCCCAGGACATCGAGCAGGACACCTGCTTCGCGGCGGATATCGAGCTCACGATCGGTTTCGCGAGCGGCGCGGACACCGTGATCGCCGTGCCGGTCCGGACGTTCGCCGACACGTTCGTCGTCGCGCCCGGCGGAGAAATCGCGAGCGTCCGGTTCGACGAGGAGAACTGGCTCCTCGACAAAGGGTTCGCCGGCCCGGTGGACAGCGTCCTCACGATCGAGGAGATCGAGGGGATCCGGCTCGACTGGGAGGTGACCGATCCCTTCGTCGGCGGCGTCTTCCTCTACAGCGCGTCCTCGGTGGAGGGACCGTGGGAGCGGGTGATGCCCACCGAAACCCGCCTCCCGAAGGACGGATGGTACGAGGCGGAGCGGCCGGAGGGGATCCGTTACTTCCTGATCCGCGCGGTCTCCGACTCGCTCCCCGGGTACGAATCGACTCCGTCGAACATCGTGCGGACCTCTACCCCGGCGCACACCGTGACCCTTTTCGACTCGACGGCGACGAACCCGTATCTCCTAGGCGGCGATCCGTACGGGATCCGGTTCAACCTCGCGCGGCCTTCGAACGTCTCGATCCGGGTCTTCGACATCAGCGGGCGGCTCGTTCGAACGGTCCACGAGGGTGCGCTCTCCGCCGGATACGACATCCGCAGGGAGTGGGACGGACGGAACGGCGAGGGTCGTTTCGTCTCGCCGGGCGTGTACTTCGTCCGCTTCGAGGCGGAGGAGTACAAGGCGACGCGGAAGGTCGTCGTTCTGAGGTAGGGGCGGGCGAGGCGAACGGAAACCAGCGCGAGAGGGGCGGTCCCCGTTTCCAACCGAGGCGGGGACCGCCCCTATTTCGTCTCGATCGCGACGTCGAGGGCGCCGTCCTTCACCGCGACGCGGATCGTCGCTCCTTCGGATACTTCCCCCGCGATGAGGGCGCGGCCGATCCGGCTCTCCAGCTCGTGCTGCAAGTAGCGCTTCAGGGGGCGCGCGCCGAAGACCGGATCGAACCCCTTTCGCGCGACGAACTCCCGCGCCTCTTCGGTGAGCTCGAGGCGAACCTCCCGGTCGGCGAGACGCTTCCGGAGCTCCTCGGTGAGGAGATCGACGATCTTCTCGATCTCCTCGATCGTGAGCGGCCTGAAGAGAACGACATCGTCCACGCGGTTCAGGAACTCGGGACGGAAGCGGGCGCGCATCTCGCGCATCACCGCCTCGCGCGCCGCGTCACGAATCTCGCCCCGGTCTGTCACCCCTTCGAGAAGGAGCGTGGACCCGATGTTTGACGTCATGATGATCACGGTGTTCTTGAAGTCGACCGTTCTCCCCTGAGCGTCGGTGAGGCGCCCGTCGTCCAGGATCTGGAGGAGCACGTTGAAGACGTCGTCATGCGCCTTCTCGATCTCGTCGAAGAGGATCACCGAGTAGGGCTTCCGCCGCACCGCCTCGGTGAGCTGCCCCCCTTCCTCGTATCCGACGTAGCCGGGCGGCGCGCCGACGAGCCGCGAGACGGCGTGCCGCTCCATGTACTCGCTCATGTCGATGCGGACCATGTTCTCCTCGGTGTCGAAGAGCGTCTCGGCGAGGGTCTTGGCGAGCTCCGTCTTTCCGACCCCGGTCGGACCGAGGAAGATGAACGAGCCGATCGGGCGCCTGGGATCCTTGATCCCCGAACGGGCGCGGATCACCGCGTCGGCGACGAGACGGACCGCCTCGTCCTGGCCGATCACGCGCCCGTGGAGGATCTCGTCGAGCCGGAGGAGCTTCTCCTTCTCCCCCTCCACGAGGCGCGTCACCGGGATCCCGGTCCAGCGCGAGACGACGTCCGCGATCTCCTCGGCGGTCACCTCCTCGCGGAGGAGCCTCTCCTCCTCCCCGCGCCCGGCCCTCTTCTCCTCTTCCCCGAGCCGCCTCTCGAGATCGGGGAGCTTCCCGTGCTTCAGCTCGGCCGCGCGGTTTAGGTCGTATCGCCTCTCGGCGTCCTCGCTCTCCCGCCGGGCCTGCTCGATCTCCTCGCGGAGCGCCCGGAGCTTTCCGATCGACTCCTTCTCCGACTCCCAGCGCGCCCGCATCGCGTCCGCCTGCGCCTTGAGGTCGACGAGCTCCCTCTTGAGATCCTCCAGCCGCTCGCGGCTCGCCCTGTCCTTTTCCTTCCGAAGCGCCGCCTCCTCGATCTCGAGCTGCATGACGCGCCGCGTGACCTCGTCCAGCTCGGCCGGCATCGAGTCGATCTCGGTTCGAATCGTCGCGCATGCCTCGTCGACGAGGTCGATCGCCTTGTCGGGGAGGAAGCGGTCGGAGATGTAGCGGTTCGAGAGAACCGCCGCCGAGACGAGCGCGTTGTCCTGGATGCGGACGCCGTGGTACACCTCGAAGCGCTCCTTGAGGCCCCTCAGGATCGAGATCGTGTCCTCCACCGACGGCGCGTCGATGAGGACCGGCTGGAAGCGGCGCTCGAGGGCGGCGTCCTTCTCGAGGTGCTTCCGGTGCTCGTCGAGCGTCGTCGCGCCGATGCAGTGGAGCTCGCCGCGCGCGAGCATCGGCTTCAGCATGTTCCCCGCGTCGGTCGATCCTTCCGTCCGCCCCGCGCCGACGATGTTGTGGATCTCGTCGATGAAGAGGAGGATCCTTCCATCGCTCTTCTTGATCTCGGCGAGGACCGCCTTCAGGCGCTCCTCGAACTCGCCCCGGTACTTCGCCCCCGCGAGGAGCGCTCCCATGTCGAGCGAGAAGATGCTTCGGTCCTTGAGCCACTCCGGCACGTCGCCCCGGACGATCCGTTGAGCAAGCCCCTCCACGATCGCGGTCTTCCCGACGCCGGGCTCCCCGATCAGGACCGGGTTGTTCTTCGTCTTCCGCGAGAGGATCCGGACGACGCGGCGGATCTCCGAGTCGCGCCCGATCACCGGATCGAGCTTCCCGGAACGGGCGAGCGCGACGAGGTCGACGCCGTATTTCGCGAGCGCCTCGTAGGACGTCTCCGGGGTCGGGCTCGTCACGCGCTGGTTGCCGCGCACCTTGGTGAGGGCGGCGAGGAAGGAGTCCCGCGTGACGCCGCTCTGCGCGAGGATCCGCCCGGCCGGCGCCCCGCGTCCCTCATCGATCAGCGCGAGAACGAGATGTTCGACCGAGACATATTCATCCTTGAGGCGTTTCGCCTCCTCCTCCGCCTCGAGGAGGAGCTTCTGGAAGCGCTGCGTGACATAGATCTTCCCGGGCTCGGCGCCGGGGCCGGAGACCTTGGGCCTCCGGCCGAGCTCCTCTTCGACCTCGGTCCTCACCGCCTCCGGGGAGACGTCCATCCTCTCGAGAATGCGCGGGAAGAGCCCCCCCTCCTGCTCGAGAAGGGCGAGGAGAAGGTGCTCGGCGTCCGTCTCCTGGTGGCCGTATCCGATCGCCTTCGCCTGCGCGGCCTGAAGCGCCTCCTGCGATTTCTCGGTCAGCTTGTTCGGGTCCATGCTCAACCTCTCGCGCCGCAAGCCGCCGCGCGGCCGATCCCCGCGGCCGGCCGGATCAGGCGGCGCTCGTCGTTCGCTTCACGGAGAAAATACGGGGCGAGGGGCGGTCGCGCAAGGGCGGCGTCGCAAGGGCAATCCCGATTCGACAATGGAGTTCGCTCAATGCCCCTCCTCCAATCCGGCCGATGGGGACCGCTCGCTCGGCGGGCCGACCTCCCCCTCGGGGCACGCCTCCGAGCGCTTCCGCGCTCTCGGCTCTACTCGCTCGTATGAGGTTTCGGAAGGGAACGACGAGGAGGTTCACTCGTCGACTCGCGCCACCACGGTGGGTGGCGGCGGCAGGCGTCCGCGAGAAGCGCAGCGACCAAGGCTCGGCGACTCGCGAGCATCGAGCGGACAGCCGCCGGCAGGACCCGCTGTTCGGCCCTACGCGCCGATCATCCCCGGAATGAGGACATCACCTTCCTACTCCCCATGGGTTTCCAGCCAGCGGAGGGCCCCCTCGAGGTCGGAGAACTCCCCGTCGAGCTGCGCCTCGAACGCACGGCCGAGGAGCACGCCCATCGCCGGACCCGGCTCCCATCCCCGTTCGAGGAGATGCCGCCCGAGAAGGATCGGACGCGGCCCGTGCTCCGCGACCTCGAGCTCCTTCGCCGTCGCGAGGAGCCAGTCGCCGGCCGGGAAGACGCGGGCGAGGGCGTCCGGCGTCGTGCGGCCGTAGTGATCCGCCCTCGCGTGCCGAACGAGGCGCTCGATCGGCACCTTGGTCGCGAGCCTCCGCACCGCCGAAGGGCCGGCGCCCCCCTTGAAGAGCGAGTGTGGGCGCAGGTGATGCACGACGAGCGCGACGACCTCCTCGACGAGGCGCTTGTCGCGGGTGAGGCGGGCGAGGAAGCTCCGCGTCGGCGCTTCGCCGAGAGGCTCGTGGTTCGGCGAGCGGATCTTGCCGTCCTCGTGGTTCGTCACGAGCGGCTTCCCGAGATCGTGGCAGAGCGCCGCGAACATGAGGACGAGATCCTCGTCCGGAACGCCGGTCCGGAGGGAGGCCGCCGCGTCGAGCACGAGGAGCGTGTGCACCCACACGTCCCCCTCGGGGTGCCACTCGTACTCCTGCCGGCAGTCGAACATCGTCTCGAGCTCGGGGAAGAAGCGCGTGAGACCGACAACCCGCATGATCTGGAACGCGACCGAGGGATGCCGCGGCTGGAGGAGCATCGCGCGGAATTCCTCGAAGAGCCTCTCCTCCGCCAGCTCGGAGAGGTCGAGCGCCCTGCACAGATCCGCCGTCTCCTTCTCCACCTCGAAGAGGAAGCGCGCGGCGAAGCGGCAGGCCCGAAGCCCGCGGAGCGGATCCTCCCCGAAATGACCCCGGTCGACGGCGCGGATCAGGCGGAGCTCGATGTCGCGGCGTCCCCCGTGCGGATCGAGGATCTCGTTCGTGAGGAGGTCCTCGGCCATCGCGTTGATCGTGAGGTCGCGCCGCCTCGCCGCCTCCTCGAAGGTGAGGGTCGGATCTGACTCGATGTGGAAGCCCTTGTGGCCGGAACCGATCTTGGTCTCGCGCCTCGGAATCGAGACGTCGACGGGGCCTATCTTGAGAACACCGAACGCCCTGCCGACGAGATCGACACGCCCGAAGGGACGGAGGATCTCGATCAGGCGGTCGGGCAGGACCCCGAAAACCTCGATGTCGATCTCCTTCCGCGGCTCGCCGGGGACGAGGATCCTGTCCCGCACCCATCCGCCGACCGCGAGGGCGCGCCCCCCCTCTTCCGCGACCGCGCGGGAGATCTCAACGGCGAGCCGGAGAACTTCGCTTTCCGTCATCACGCCCCCTCGTACCGTCACGCCCGGCGTCGCCCCCTTCCGCGAGCGCCGCGCGAGTTTCCATTATAGACGATCGGCGCGGAGGCCGCCTCCCTCCTGCCCGAGCCGGCCGCGATCCGCGGCCGCGGCGGGAAGCGGGCGCACGATCCGGTTGAAGAGACGATCTGGCCAAGGACGAGCCCTTCGGTTACTCTCGAACGATCGGCGAAGCGAAAGGAACCGCGCGATGACCGGTTGGCTCGGGTCGCTCTTCGGAAAGAGCCCGGAGAAACGGATCGAGGAGGCCGAGCGCTTCGCGGCCACGGAACGGTGGCCGGAGGCGATCGACGTCCTCGACAAGACGATGCAGGGCATCCCCGCGGAACGGGGAGCCCTGCGATCGGAGATCGAACGCCGCATCGCCCGCTACTCCGAGTCGTACCTTTCCGTCCTCGAGGAGGGGATCGCCCGATCGATCGAGGAAGAGGACTTCGAGAAGGCCGAGGAGCTCGTCTCCATCGCGGTCGAGTTCACGCGCGACGAGAAGAGAAAGAACGCGATCCGCGGCCTCTTGAAAAGACCCGCCCCGCGAGAGGACGCCCGCAAAGAAGAGCCGGGGCCGGCTCCGGACGCCTACAGCGACGAGCTGATCGACTCGCTCCTTCACGGCTACGTCGAGGGGCTGGAGGCAAGCGAGAAGGAGGCGATCCTGACCCGCCCCTTCTCGTTCCAGAAGGCGTTCGTCCTCTGGCAGGAAGGGGACGCGGAGGGATCGAGACGGGCCGCGGAGAAGTACGTCGCCGAGAACGCGAGGGACCCGTACGGCCATCTCTATCTCGGCTTCGCGCTGGCGACGATCGACCGGACCGAGGAGGCGGCGGGCGCGTTCGAGACGGCGCTGGCGCTCGACCCGTCCCTTCTCCATGCCGGGCTCGGCCTCGCCGCGATGGAAAGGCGCCGGGGGAATCTCTCGCGCGCGATCGCTCTGCTCGATGAGGTCGTCGCCGCCATTCGGAGCGAGCCGGATCGTCACGGGGAGAGACGGCGCGAGGAATCCTTCCTGCTCGCCCTTCAGGTGCTCGTCGAGGCGGGAGAGGGGGACCGCGCGGAGAGGCTCTACCGCGAGCTTCTGAGGGAAGGTCTTCTCCGCAAGACGCTCTCCGTGGAGGCGCGCATCGCGGAGGCGCGCGACGACCACGCGGCGGCCGCGGAGAAGTGGGATCTCCACCTCAGCGCGGGCCCCGGAACGGGTGCGATCACCGGGCACGGGGCGCGCGCGGGGGCCGCCGGTCCCGACGACCACGAGGAGGCGGCGGACTTCCATTATCGAAGAGGAACCCTGAAGCGCGCGCTCGATCTGTACGAGCGGGCGGCCCTTCTCATCACCGAACGTGTCCACTTCTCCGGCGAGCGGATCCCCGCGAGCGATCTTTTTCGTATCAAGAAAAAGACCGCGCTCACCCTCATCGAAACAGGAAGAAAGAAGGAGGCGGAGCGGATCGCCGAGGAGCTCGAGCGGGCGCGGCCGGTCCCTCCGGAGGCCGCCGAGATCCGCGAAGCGCTCGGCAAGGGCGCCTGAGCGCCGGCCGTTTCTCCCCCCGCCGAAGGACCTTCATGGTAGAATCATAGGGCCGGGAACGAGGCCGGAAGGGACTCGCCGGCGCCGCCCCCCGAATCCGTGCTCGGAAAGGAGACTCCATGGAGCCGTCTGCGGCACCCCGCCCGGGCC
>JBDRFQ010000072.1:0-6750 GCA_043818685.1 Candidatus Eiseniibacteriota bacterium | reverse complement strand
GGCTCCGGCGCCGCAGGCGCTGACCCGCGATCGCAGGTGACGGTACCCCCGCCACCTCGTCGAGGGCTCCTTAAAAACCCCTCGAACTTACGACCGCGAGCCGGCCGTGCCATACTGTCTGAGGCGGCGGGACGCGCCGCGATCGCAAACTCCCCCTCCCGTTCGCCAGGAACGACGCTAGAATGACCTCGTGCCGTCGATGGGGGCCGCTCTTCGCGGGGCCCGGCCGGTTGCGACATCCCGTACCCGAGGAGGGAGTGAACCATGATCCTCGACAATCTCCTGAAGGACCCGGGCAGACTGCTGGGCAAGCGGCTCTTCAGCATCGGGGAGACGCCGATTACGCTTGAAAAGGCCGTCGTCGCCCTCTTTCTTCTCGCGCTGATCGTCGTCGCGTCGCGGCTCTTACAGCGCGCGATGGTCCGCGCGCTGAGGATGCGGGGATTGAAGGAGGAGGGGACGATCCTCGTCCTCAGGCGTCTCCTGCACTACCTCGTGATGGCCGTCGGGCTCCTCTTAGTCCTCGAGTCGATCGGCATCAGCCTCGGAGCTCTCTTCGCCGCCGGCGCGGTCTTCGCCATCGGCCTCGGCTTCGCCGTTCAGAACGTCGTCCAGAACTTCGTCTCGGGGATCATCCTGCTCGTCGAGCGGACGATCAAGCCGGGCGACGTGATCCAGGTGGAAGGCCGGGCCGTCAAGGTCGGCACCATGGGGATTCGCACGACGATCGCCCGGACGCTCGACGAGGAAGAGATTATCGTTCCGAACAGCAGCATCGTGCAGGCGACGGTCGTCAACTACACGCTTCAGGATTCCCTCTATCGTCTGCGCTGCGCGGTCGGGGTGACCTACGGCTCGGACATGGCGCTTGTGAGAAAGGTCCTTCAGGAGACGGGGGAGAGGATGGAGCTTCGCACACGGGAGAAGGAGCCGGTCGTCCTGCTCATAGAGTTCGGCGACTCCTCGGTCGTGTGGGAGGTTTCCGTGTGGATCGACGATCCCTGGGCCCAGCGGCGCGCACGCTCCGAGCTGAACGAGGCGATCTGGTGGGCGCTCAAGGAAGCGGGAATCGTCATCGCCTTCCCGCAGATCGATGTGCACTTCGATCGAGACATCAACGATTCGCTGACGAAGCTCGCGCGGGCGTCCTGAGGGAGGGCGGCGCAGGAGCGGTCATCGGAAGAGCGTCTTGACGGCGCCCCAGCTCGTCTGCCGGGCCGCCGTCGGGCCGGTGCAGCCCTCGCCGAGCGCGCCGATCAGCCCGCAGTCCGCTCCGTCCGGGTGGTTGCCCGGTAGGCACGGCGAGTCGCTCCGGAGCGTGAAGTCGCCCCCCTCCGGGTCGCAGAGAAGCGGATCCGCGGAGAGGTTCCCCTCCACCCCGCATTGGTCCTCGAGGCCCCCGACCCAGTCTCCCCCCGGATTGCCGAAGAGGTCCGAACACGAGAGGGAGACGATCCCCGCCACGGCGATCGCGGGTCCCCGCGTCCCGTAGGCGATGATCGTGTTCTCGATGGTCGTCTCCAGCTCGCCGCAGAGCAGCTGTCCGTCCGAGCCGCCGTTCCGCCAGAACGTGCAGCCGGCGATCCGGGTGAAGGACATCTTTCCCGTCGTGATCGCCCCCGCGGAGCCGAAAGCGCTGTTCCCCGCGAAGACGCACCCCTCGACGCTCGTCGAGCACATGAGCGCCCAGATGCCGCCCCCGTCCCCCCCGGTGTTGTCCAGAAAGAGGCAATCAACGCACTCGCACATGGTCCCCGGAAGGAGGAGGAACGCGCCTCCCGTCTCCGACTCGTTCTCGACGAACTCGCAATCCGTGAAGACGGGTCTCCCCACATGGCCGTAGAAGGCGCCGCCCCCCCACTCGGACGTGTTGCCGCTGAACGAGCAGCCGCGGACGTCGGGAGAGGCCTCCCGGCCGCACAGGCCTCCACCCCTCCATCCCGCGTTCTCCGAAAACACGCATCCGTCGAGGGACGGCGACGACCGGTCGACGCAGGCGACGCCGGTCCCGCGGTTCCCCGCGAAGACGCACGAGCGGATACGGGGAGCGCTCCCCCCCTCGCAGAGGACGGCGCCCCCGTACGGCTCGGCTGCGATCCACCCGTTCGTGATCGTGATCCCCTCGAGGGCGGCCTCCCCCTTCGAGACCGCTCCGAAGGAGAATCCCCGGTGGGGCTCGGACTCCGCCCCCTCGCAATCGAGGACGCAGAGACCCGGGTCGCCGGACGCGGAACGAACGGTGATCGCTTTCCCCGCGAGAACGATGTCTCGGTTCCCCTCCCCTCTGTAGGTTCCGTCGGCGAGCTCGACGAGATCCCCGTCCGTGCTCGAATCGATTGCGGCCTGAATGGTCGGGGCATCGCCCGATCCGTCGGGGAGGACGTGCCAGGTCCGGGCTGCGGCCGCGGACGGAATCAAGAGAAGGGCGAGGAAGACCGCTCTTGCGATTCGTGCGCGCATGGAACCTCCCGGGGCTGCCGGAACTTTGCTATCGAGGACCGTGTGTTGCTCGCGCTTGCTGCAGAGACGAAGCGATCATACCACAAAGATGGAGATTCGAGAACGGGATCGTGCGGCGCTTCCTCCGTCCAGGACGGCGTTCAGGAGCCGCCGAGCCTCGCGCCGCGCCCTCCCCGCCGCGCGCCGACAACCCGCATCAAGGGGCGAGCGTGCCGCTCGGGTCGAGGTCTCCCACGTAGTAATCGAGAAGCCGCTCTTGCCAGAGCAGCGTGTAGCGCGCGCTCACGCCCGCGCTGGACGCCGCGACGAATTCCGCCCGGCTCAGAACGACCTCGTAGAGGGTGGCCGCGCCGGCCGCGTAGCGCTGCTCCGTGAACTCCAACGCCTTCTCGGACGCAAGAGCCCGGGCTTCCGCCGCCTCGAGCCTTTCGACGGCGGCATCCCGGTCGAGGATCGCGCGGCGGACCTGGAGCGCCGCCTCCTGACGCGAATCGGAGAGAGCGAGATCGGTGTCTTCCCTGTTGATGCGCGCCCGCTCAATCGCCCGGCGCGTCTCGAAACGATCGAAGAGCGGCAGGGAAAGCGAAAGGCCGACCGAGCCGGAGCGGTTCCGGTCGAGCTGATCCGAGAAAGCCACGTCCGATGGGGTGCCGGATCGAGTCCCGTAGTCCGCCGACAGGGAAAGGGCCGGCCAGCGTCCCGCTGCCGCGACGCGCGCGTCCTGCTCGGCGGCCTCCAGGCGCGCCTCCTGCGCTTTCAGGTCGGGCCTCTCCGCGAAGGCGCGTTCGAGGAGTTCCTTCAGCCCGGGCTCGGGCCTCCCGCCGCCTGCGGGCGGCAAGGGGGGAATCTCGAAAGAGTACTCGCCGGCCGGATCCAGCCGCAGCGTCTGAACGAGATCGACCCGGCTGAGATCCAGCGCCCTCTCCGCCTCTACCAGAGAAAACCGGCCGGCGGCAACGCTCGCCTGCTGCTGATAGAGATCCGAGACCGGCCGCTCGCCCCAGTCGACCAGCCGGCGGATGAACTCCTCTTGCTTCTCTTGCGCGGCGAGGTTCTCCTTCTGGACGCGCGCCTGCTCCGTCGCTTCGATCATCACAAGATAGCCGGTGATGACGTCGAAGACGACGGTCTGACGGGTCCGTTCGATGTCGAGAAGGCCGGCCCTCTCCGCGAGGCGCGTGGCCTTCACGTTGGAGACGTTGGCGAGTCCGTCGAAAAGCACGACGCTCGAGGAGAGGCCCGCATGGAAAGACCGGCTCGTCCCGGACTCCGTGACGCCGGAGGATTCGTCGAAGGATCGCGTGCGGCTTTCGGTCCCCGAGAGACCGAGGCCGAGATCCGGCAGGAAGCGCGATCGCGCCTGGGACACCGCGTTGCGATCAAGGGCGGCGGCGTTCTCCGCGCGGGCCAGCGCGCTGTTCCGTTCCAGGGCGATCGCGACCGCCTCGTGAAACGCGATCGATCGCGTCTCTGCGGCGGGCAGGAGAGGGGGTCCCATCATCATCAAGCAGAGAATCCCCAGAAACGTCCGAAGGACCGGAGCCGCGCGCCCCGCGGCCGGCGTCGAGACCTCCCCCGTCCGCCCTCTCCGCTCATTCATGGCGCAACGCCTCGATCGGGTCGAGGGCGGCCGCCCGGCGCGCCGGGTAGTAGCCGAAGAACACGCCCACCGCGGCCGCGAACCCGAGGGCAAGAAGGACGATGGGGAGAGAGATCGCCACGCCCCAACCAGTAAGCCTCCCGAGGAGAACGCTCCCTCCGTATCCCAACGCCACGCCGATCACGCCGCCCGCGAGGCTCATCACCACGCTCTCAACGAGGAACTGCGTCAGCACATCCGCGCCGCGCGCGCCCAGAGCGAGGCGGAGCCCGATCTCCCTGGTGCGCTCGGTGACCGAGACCAACATGATGTTCATGATCCCGATCCCGCCGACGACGAGAGAGATGCTGGCGATGGCGAGGAGGAGGAGAGTCATCACCCTCGTGGTCTCCTGGGCCGCCTCCGTCAGGTCGGCCTGGTCCCGCACGTCGAAGTCGTCCGAGTCGTTGCCGCCTAGGCCGTGGGCGACCCGCAGGATCGCGCGGATCTCCTCCTGGGCGGCCGGGATTTCTTCCGGCGAGGAGGTGCTCGCCAGAATCTGAGCGATGAACATCCGGCCGGAGAGACGGTTCTGAACCGTGGTGTAAGGAGCGAGCACGACGTCGTCCTGATCCCTCCCCTCCGCCGTCTGCCCCTTCGCCGCGAGAACCCCCACGACCTGGAACGGCACGTTGCGGATCCGGATCTGCCGTCCGATCGGATCCTCTCCGGGGAAGAGAACGTCCGCCACGGTCCGACCGAGCACGGCGACCTTCCGCATCGTGCGCACATCCGCGGGGCCGAAGAAAACCCCCGACTCCGGGCTCCAGTCGCGGATCGTCTCGTACCCGGAATCGACGCCGTGAATGAACGTGCGCCAGTTCCCCGCTCCGCCGACCACCTGCGTGCGCGTCACGATCACGGGCGAGACCGCGGCGAGGAGGAAGCTCTGCTCGCGCAAGACCTCGGCGTCGTCCAGGGTCAGCCGGTTGAAGCTCTGCGCCCCCTGGCTCACACCGCCCTGCGCCGTCGAACCGGGCGTGATCACGATCAGGTTCGTCCCGAGGTCCCCGATGCGGTCCGCGATCTGGCCGCGGGCCCCGGCGCCGATCGCCACCATCAGGAGGACCGCGCCCACGCCGATGATGATTCCCAGCATCGTGAGCAGCGTGCGGAGCTTGTTCTTGAGGATGCTCCGGCCGGCGATCTGGATCAGAATCGCGGGTCTCACGGCTTCCCCCCGTTCGCCGCCTCCGCGAGGGTTCCGGCGTCCGCGGAAGCCAGCCGGCGATCGGTCACCGGCACGTCGCGGATCACGCGCCCGTCCCGGAGCTCCACGATCCTCCGCGCGTATCTCGCAATGTCCTGTTCATGCGTCACGAGGATGATCGTCGCCCCTGACTCGTTCAGCTCCTGAAAGAGCGCGACGACCTCGAGCGAGGCGCGGGTGTCGAGGTTTCCCGTCGGCTCGTCCGCGAGGAGGAGGGCGGGACGCGTCACCAGCGCCCGAGCGATCGCCACGCGCTGCTGCTCGCCGCCCGAGAGCTCCGCCGGCTCGTGACCCATGCGGTCGCCGAGCCCGACCCTCCTGAGCGCCTCCTCCGCCAAGCGCCGGGTCGGAAGTCGCCGCCCGGTCCGGTCGTACAAGAGAGGGATCTCCACGTTCTCGAGCGCGCTCGATCGCGGAAGAAGATTGTAGTTCTGAAAAACGAAGCCGATCTTCCTGTTCCGGATGTCCGCGAGTGCGTTCTTCCCGAGCCCTTCGATCGGAACACCATCGAGCCGGTAGCCCCCCGAGGTCGGCCGGTCGAGGCATCCGAGGACGTTCATGAGCGTGGACTTCCCCGAACCCGATGCTCCCATGACGGCGAGCATCTCGCTCGGACCGACCTCGATCGAAACGCCGCGAAGGGCCCGGACATCGGTCTTCCCCATTCGATAAGTCTTCGTGAGCGCACGCGCGTCGATGACGAGGGGAGTGCTCATCGGGAGGAACCTCTACATTCCCGGCGGCGGACCGCGGAAGCCCCGGCTTTGCTGGCTCTGGAACGGATTGACCGTGGAGGCATTCGAGCCGCTCGCGACCGCCGCGATGACCTGCATTCCTTCGCGGACGTCGGCGCCCCGGATCTCCGTGAACTGGCCGTCGCTGATCCCCGTCTCGACGCGGACCGCGGCGAGGCCGCCCTTCGCGTCCAGGCACCAAAGCCTCGCGTAACCCTCTCCCGGATCGCCGAGCCGAGCGCCATCGGACGACTGCCGGCCGGCCGGGGCGGACGAACCGCCCCCCGCCCCGGCGCCTCCGGCGCGTTTTCCATGGAGGGGGCCCTCCCCGGTCCCTTCGCTGCGGTCTCTCCGCGCGGAGGCGGTCATCTCCTTCGTCGGCCGGAACCGGAGAGCCGCGCTCGGCACCTTCAGGACGTCGAGAGCCTCTTTGACGATGAAGTCGACCGTCGCGGTCATGCCGGGGAGGAGACGGCCGTCCGGGTTCTCCAAGGCGATCGCGACGGTGTAGTTCACGACGTTCTCGAGATTCGTCGACTGCAGGCGAACCTGGCCGACGGTCCCCTGAAACGACTCGTTCGGGTACGCTTGAACCGTGAAGCGAACCTGTTGACCCTCCCGGATCTTCCCGATGTCGCTCTCGTCGACGGAGGCGAGGATCTCCATCTCCGAGAGATCCTCGGCGATCAGGAAGAGGAGCGGCGCCG
>JBDRFQ010000071.1:0-2467 GCA_043818685.1 Candidatus Eiseniibacteriota bacterium | reverse complement strand
AGCGCCGGCCCCCGTCCGCTCATGGTGATCGCGGTCAACCCCGCGTCCTCCGCGTAATGCTGCCATCCCCAGTGGCCGGCGAACCAAACCTCGACGCCTTCGCGGTCGAGCCGGGGGATCTCCTCCCGCGCGAAGGTCCGGTACACGCCCGCCTGCTCCGCATCGGCGGTCCCCACGATCACCCCCGCCCCCGCTTGAAAGGCGAGAACGAGCGCGGCGGCGAAAGTCCCGCCTTTGCCCCGAGGGGAACCCGTGGAAAATGCGAGAAGGGAGAGGGGGACGAGAGCCGGAACGAGATGGCGGACCGCCTGGAAGGGGGCGAAGAAGGCCGAAAAGAGGAGTGGGGCGGCCGCCCAGTAGAGAAGGAGCGCGCGGTCCCGGCGGTCTTCTGCCGGCGCTCCCCGAGTGAAGACCAGGAAGAGGAGGGCCCCCCCCGAAGCGGTCGCGAGGAGAGAGAACGGCCCACCGCCCCCCGGAGACGCACCGCGAAAACCGAGGGCGACGATGAGGCCGGCCGCCACGGCGGATCCCGCGGCTTTCCATCGTCGATCGCCGAGATCCCGGGCGAGCAAGAGCGGCGCGAGAAAGAACGTGGCGCCCAGAGCGGCGACGCCGAGCCTCGCCTTCTCGAGGGGGCTCCGGATCCAGGTCTCGCCGGTCCGTCGGCCGAGAAGATGGAGGGCGTGGATCTCTCCGTGGGCCACCACGTTTTGAGCGGACCAGAGGGCGAGGAGGAGAAGCGCCGGCAGCACCGCGAGGAAGGCGTTCCCTCGACCCCGCCCCCGGCCGATGAGGGGGTAGAGGAAGATCATGGGTAGGATCGCCGCGGAGGAGTATTTCGTAAGCAGGGCGAAGGCGGCGAGAATTCCGCCGCCGAGAACCAGCGGTCGCCGGCCCCGGTCGGTTCCTAGGACGACCAGCGCCACGGCCGCCGCTCCCAAACCGGCGGCGGGAATGTCGAGCATCACATTCCCCGAGACGAGCACCGCAGGACCGAGCACCGGGAAGAGCGCCGCCCACGGCGATCCGCGGGAGAACCGCCCGGCGAGGGCGCCGGCCGCGCCGCCGAAGAGGGCAAGGAAGGGGAGCACGGCGGTGTGGAGGGCGATTTCATTGCGGCCGAAGGCGGCCACCCAAGGGGCGAGCCAGTAAGAGAGGAGGGGCGGGTTCCATGTCTTGAAGATCGATTCGGGGTCGTCGGTCCAATGGATCTCGAAACCGTACGGGTCGAGGGGGGCGGTCCCGATTCTCTCGGCCACCGAGAGAAAGTGGACGTCGTCGATGTGAAACGGCTTTCCGAGGAAGGGGATCCCGGAGAGCAGCGCGGCGCAGATGCCGAGGAGGATGAGGCGGCGCATCCCGGCGTGACGAGGAATTTCGAGCCCCCCTCGATTTCGATCTCCGCCGTTCATGTGTGATCCCCCGCCGGAACCGACGCTCCGTCCTCTTCCACCGGGGAGTCTACCAAGGGGAGCGATCGGGGGCGACGATCAAACGAGTTTTCCCGGAAGGCTCCGGCCCCCTTGTGTGGCGATCGTTCTCCGCCTCGGCGCTCTCTTCTTCTCCGTCGACCCCTTCGACAATCCGGACAGCCTCTCGTTCCGGTCGGTCGCCGAGACGCTTGTCGAGGAGGGCCGTCTCGGGTACGTGGACCGGGGCATCCCCGGTTTCGAGCTCCGCGCGTTCCGGAGCATCCTCTACCCGATTCTCGTCGCCCTCGGCATGGTGACCGGAACCGGCACGACGGGCGTGCTCCTGTTCCAGGCTCTTCTCGGCATCGGCGTCGTGGCCGCCGTGGGGGCCTTGGCCCGCCGTCTCTACGGCAACACGGCCGGACTCGTCGCCCTCGTGTTCGGCGCCCTCAACTGGACGCCGATTCTCTGGGAACGGCAGATCATGTCCGAAGCCTTTTTCACGCCTCTGCTCGTCCTCGGCGTTCTCCTCTCGGTGGAGGCGATGACGGGCAAGGAGGGACGCCGGGGCCGGGCGGTCCTCGCCCTCTACGTCCTCCTCCAGGGAGAGCTCCTGATCGTTCTCTGATCGCGCGGCGTCGGTACTTCTACTGGATGTAGCCGAGGGAGCGGAGCTGCTCGATCATCTCCTCCGCGCCGGCGGCGGTGTAGAGGACGAACCCGTAGGCGGTGAGTCCGAACAGAAGGGGGCGGAAGAGAGGCTCCGCGGTCCACGCGAAATGCCGCCGGAAGTGGAAGAACCACTCGGGGAGCCAGAGGGCGGCGCCGCAGAGGGCCCCCACGGCCGCCCCCGCGATGAGGGAATCGAAGAGTGCTCCTCGTCTCGTCACCATCCATCCCCCGTGGGTCACCGGGCCGGATCTGCGGGCGCCTCTGAACCGTCGCGGAGAAAAACGCTCCCGCCCCATCTTGCCCTAATGAAAATAGCCGAGAGAGCGGAGGTCCTGCAGCGTCTGCTCGTCCACTTCACCCCGCACCGCCGACCCTCCGGGGTC
>JBDRFQ010000070.1:0-10292 GCA_043818685.1 Candidatus Eiseniibacteriota bacterium | reverse complement strand
CGCCTCGCGCGGAACACGAAGGACCACCTCACGATCCGCGCGATCCTCAAGAAGCACGAGGTGAAGCTCGTCTCCGTGTCGCAGCCCATGGTGGAGGACTCTGCCGAGGGCCAGATGATCGACACGATCCTGGCGAGCGTGAACCAATTCCAGTCGGACCTGACCGCCCGGAAGTCCCTGAAGGGCATGGAGCAGAAGGCCCGGACCGGCGGGTGGCCCAACATGGCCCCGCTCGGCTACCGCAACGTCTGGAAGGACCCCGAGGGGAAAACCCGGGTCGTTGAACTCGATCCGGATCGAGCACCGTTCATCGAGGAGGCTTTCCGTCTCTACGCCTCGGGCAAGTACTCGCTCGCGGGGCTCGGCGATCATCTCTACGGTCAGGGGCTGCGTTCGCGGCGCGGCAAGAAGCTCGCGACGAGCCGTCTCGCGAAGATGCTCCAGAACCCATTCTACACGGGCCATGTCCTCTGGCGCGGGATCGAGGCGCAGGGAGCTCATCCCCCCCTCGTATCGCCCGCCCTCTTCCGGACCGTCTCCCTCCTGCTCAGCGAGAAGGCGGGGCTCGCTTCCCGCAAGCGGAAGCACCGGTTCCTCCTCAGCGGCTTCCTTCGGTGCGTGCGTTGTGGCCGGCAACTCATCGGCGAGTACCACCCGAGGAAGCGGCGCGGCTACTACCGCTGCCACACGCGGGGAGGCTGCTCCCCGTGCGTCGAGTTTGGCACGATCACGGACCAGGTCCGGGTCAAGGTCCGTTCCGTGGTCCTCTCAGAGAGATTCTCGTCTGCGCTCATCCGCCGCCTACGCCAAATGCACGAGAAGTACCGGGGCCAGATTCAACGGAAGCAGAAGCTTCTTCTGAACAAGAAGGAAGGGCTGGAGGCTCGGCGCGCGACCGCAGAGAAGAAACTCCTCGAGGGCGTTCTCCCGAGCGAGTCGTTCGCTCGCATCAATGGGGAGATCACCCATGATCTTCTCGCCGTGCACGACGAGATCCGGTCGGTGACCCTGGATCGCTGCGGCCACTCGGAGTTTCTTGAGGAGGTCGTCAAGCTCTCCCGGGATCTTCCGGGCGCCTACGACCGCGCTTCCGAGGACTTGAAGCGCCTCTACCTGGGCTTCTTCTGGGAGGAGTTCCGCATTCGGGATGTCGGGATCGCCGAAGCAAAGCCGACCCCCCTCTTCGCGAGCCTTCTCGAATCCCAGGCGATCTGGATGCGGGAATCACGAGGGCCGGCGGGAGCAGGCGAAAACACGACCAAGAAGCCCGGAAAGGGCCTTGGTCGAACTTGTGATGATCCTTGCCCCTGGCGTGCGGCAATTCGACCCATCCTCAGCATACTGGAAAACGACGTCGTGATGCAAAAAGCCAAGGAACAGTGGCGTCTCATCCAGGCCCGACGGGAGGCGGAGACCCCTCCTCCCCACTCCCCATGTCTGTAGTTGAGCTACCTTCGAACCGTTCGGCTCCCTACGCGCGCGCCAGATGCCATAAGGTCGGCAGCCAACCCAGGCCGTACGGTCTTGCCAGGTCCTTGACATTGCGGTGCTTTTGTGGTTAAGTAAAAGAGGCATTGTCTCGCCTTTAACTTCACTGTTCTTTAAGAAAATTCACAAGATCGACGACTCCCCGAAGGGAAAGCTCCATCCGTCAACGCAGGACGGAGTGGAGCGTTCGAGGAGCAGTTTTCTAGGAGGGTCGCAGCCTCCTGAGAGAAGCCGCCCGCCTTTTTCCCTCCGCCTCTGACACTACGCGGGGTTGAGCGGGCTGTCAATCTCTCGGCCGACTCTCCTCCTATCATCGGAGGAGGTTCTCACGTGTGGTCCGACTCTGCAGTCCTCGGGATTATCGTCTCCCTAGTCGCGCCGATCGTTCGAGATATCCTGCGGGAAGACTCAATCCCCTGGAAATCAAAGACGTTTCTAGTCTCGGAAGCCCTCGTCATCATCGCTGCACTGGCGATCGTAGTTTATTGGTCGTAGGGGAATACGCGGGCAACACAAAGCCGACGCCGCCAGCGTCGGCTTTGCTCATGAGGCACGTCCGTCAGTCGTGAAGGAACTCAAGACTATGGCTGGCCAGGTTCGAACCCCCGAAGGCCACGCGTTTGTTCGGGAGAGGAAGAACTGCTACTCTACCTCCTCTCGTTTCTCACGCTTCGATCCGCCTCCCTCCCGTCGCCTCCACTTCTCCAGGTGCATCTGCCAGACGATGTGGGCGAAGAGGTCGACGGCGAGGTCGAAGGAGTCCGTCTCCCCCGTGTTGCTGCCTCTGCGCTGTCCGCTCTTGGACGTCATACCTTCATCGTGAACCGGGGAAGGAGAGGCGCAAGGTGGCCAACGATGCCGTGTGCGGCACGACACTCGCTCGTCGCCTTCTAGCCACATCGTCCTTCCCGTCAATCTGATGCCGGTCGGCAGCGACGAGCGTCCTCGCCTTCCAGATCGGAGCCTTCCGTCGCACGGCGATCCCAAGTGAGCTTCAGGCGCTGAAAGGAAATGATCGGCGGCTCCGTCACGGTGAGGTATGCGGAGATCGCTTCTCGGTCCGTCACGATATGCGCCCTGGTCGACCAGTCGACTGCCTTCTCAGCCGGTACACCAAGCTCTTCGAGAACCGCCTGCCCGCGCTCACCGATCCATTTCGCTCGTTGGCCGTGAATCTCCGCCGTCGACCTCCTCCCAGGCCTGGAGTGCACGAGCGCGTCGAGCTCGTTCTTCACCTCGAGAGGCGTGCGCGCCATGGCCAGACTCTTGGTCTCAAGAACCAAAATCTCTCGACGATCCCGGTCGGCGACCAGGACATCGATGTCCGGATCCGGTACTCGCATTCCGCGGATCTTCTTCACCCTTCGACGTGCGTAGACCCCCTCTCTACCTTCGAAGAACTCCGCCACTTCATCGTTGAAGAGCTTTCCGTCCTCCCTCTTCCGCTCCCCGATGTATCGCCGCATTCGGGTGCTCTCCGCCTTCAGCCGACCTCCCACACAGAGGGCGGCCAGGTACTCGGCGGCCTTCCACGTGTTCCTCCTCCCCCAACACACCTTTTCTTCGCCCTGCTCAACCACTATAACGAGCGGTCTCCTGAGGTATGAGAGCGCCCGGTTGAATTTCCACGGGTAGACATCGGCCTTCTGGTACCCTGCGGGCGGGAGGAGGTAGTCCTGTCGCGGGCGCAGCGAAAACTGCTCGAGGGCGCCTTCCACCTTTCCCGTCTCCCACCGGAGAACTTCCTGCGCCATGCGCACAAGCTCACCGCTCGCGACGCCCTCGGTCTTGTCCGATTGCTCGGGCGGCAACCCACCCATGGCCCCAAGAAAGGCCATGAGCTCATAGATCGAAAGACCGAACTCCGCTGCGGTCGCCTCACGAAGTTCTTCCTCGAACTCCGGGGCCTCGGGGCGATCGGCTGGCCATCTCTGCCCGAACGACTCGACCCGTCGGCCAACCTCGTTCACCACATACTCTTCGACGAACGATTCGTGCGCGGCCCTGTACGCACGATCTTCTATTTCCAGGCGCCCGGATGCGAGAACAGTGAGGACCGCCCCCGAGAGCCCGAATCGGATCCGATCGCTCAGGAACCCCCAACTCACGATTTCGGCCGTGATCGCCAGGAGACGGTCATACACGGATAGACTGAACGGCCGGAAGCCCCGAGGGGGCCGGGCCGCCACATACTCGATAAGAAACCGGCTCGCTGTCGCGGTGATGGCGTGGTCGCTGAACTCCCTCCTGAGATCGCTCTCCCAGCCCGGCGGCTTTCCGAAACATGCGACCTGTGTGGGCACGGAGTAGCTCCGGAATTCCTCTTCAAATAGGAGCGCTTCGTTGAGTCCTATCAACGCGGGGATGAGCCCCCCACCGCTCAGCTGTGCAACTTCCTCTTCTAGACAGCGGTAGAGATAGCCTACGACTTCCCCGTTGAGGGTTCGCGTCCTTTCCTCTTTCGGGATCGGCCCGGTGTCTTCCCCATGGGTCCTTCGTAGAACGGCACCCACTTCATCCAGCAAGCGGCTGGTTTCGAAGGGGTGTACGATCCGTCGCGGCCAACCGGACCCTTGAGCGAGCAGGACCGCCTGCGTTCCCTGGAAGCAGAGTAGTTTCTTCTTAATGCCGCGCGGGGCGCAGCGATTGACGATATCGCCGATACTCTCCTCACTCGACAGCTCCGTTCCCTCCCGTGACCCCTCCTGCTCAAGCGCCCCGGCAAGGGCCGAGAGAACGACTCGGAGAATCTCACGCTCCTCCGAATTGTCGGGGCCCGACAGGCGCTCCATGATTCCGGGCCCGAGATCCAACAGGAGCTTCCCGCGACCGGTAATTCGACACGCCCGTGTGCAATCGAGGGTCTTCTCACTCGTACCATGGAACCAGGCAGCGCTCTCGCGCAGGCTTACGACCACCTGGATATCCCAGAACGTGACGCTCAAACGATCTCCGGTCCTCGGCAGGAGGGCCGAAGCCTGCCACAGCCAATAGGCCACCAGGTCGCAGAACCTGCGGTAGAGGCCTGCATAGCACGGAGCGGGGAGCGTCGGCGGCGCGAGTACCCACATGTTGATCCGCAGCCCCTCGGACAAGACAGCGATGCGATCGAACGACGGCAAGACCGGTACGTACAGCGGCACGGACCTGTCGTCGTAAAGAAGCGTCACCTCCACGATCCGGTTCTCGTTGAACGAGTGCACCCCGTGGATGTCCCGCCGCGTCTTCACTTCCATCCGGAGTCGCCCCCCACCTCCCGGCACGATGCTCATCCCGTCGAACGGGCTGTCGGAAACGTAGTAGCTGTACTCATGTGCTTGGAATAGCCGGTATTCATCGAGCGTGTCGGTTTCGATAATGAAGGATCTCTCCCTCGCTTCCGAAGAAGCCCGCGCGAAGCGCCACAGGGCCAGGGGCTCTCCCAGCTCCATGAGCCCAAGAACGTGCAGCTCCTCTGCGTTCAGGAGAAGGACCTCGGTGTTGGGGTTCTGCTCGATCCTTTCGACGACCATCCCCATCCCCCGCCCGATTCCCCCCGTAACGACAAGCTGAAGGATGGAGTTCGGCACCGGCCGCCCCGAATAGAGGAAGTGCTCCACCTCTGCGAGCCGCCTCGAGATCTTTTCCCCAAGACCCTCCGTGCGCCAATGCCCGAACACGTCGCGAGATGAGTAGTCCGTGAGGTCATCCGACACGACGAGAACGTGGGCGAGCTTGTCGCGGTCGAAGCTGTAGATTCCTTCGCGACAGGGGAACCTCGCGAACCCAGCGGGCGTCATGTGCAGCCGATCCATGCGTAGGAAGTCCAACGATCTGTAGGTCGTGTCCGCGATCGCTAGGAGATACCGCTCCGCCAGCTCGGCCGCAAGCCCGGACTCCTGGGCCAGGAGAATCACGGCGTGACGGAGAGCGGCTGCGAGCGCGCAAGGGGCGATAACGACGTATCGATCGCCACAGCGCAAGATCGGCTTTGCGAAGATCGGCGCTTCCGATGGATTCGCCATCTCATCGAAGGGAACGCTCCCCTGATCCATGGTGAAGGCGGTGCGCGTCCTCTCGTCCAGACCGTTCGGGCCCATCAAGCGATCGAAGTCCTTGGCGCGGAACGTGACGGCTTTCTTGAGTTCCTCGAATCGCATCTCATCGGGCACGGAAACAGAACGCACGTCGCGCTCCGGAATATCGACTATCCGCCCAAGCCTCGCGCGCCGGGACATCTCATTGCTTACCCCAAGGGCGAACCGGAAGAGGCTCTGGACTGCGGGGACAAACGAGCTATCAGACCATGGTCTCTTCAAGAGGTTGATCGCGTCGCTCAGCTGCTGAACGATGAAGCCTGAGCCGCCGGCAATGCCGGGAAGAACGATGTAGGACCCGCCCGTGGATGTGACCGCCTCCGTGAACGCATAGTTAAACGGGTCCTCGGCCGCCGCGACGGCTCGCGATCCGAGGAAACTCTTGTTCAGAACCGCGTCCCACTGGGCAAGCGCCATCTTTGGCGTGTGAGCTTTGGCCTCGAGGCCCGCCACGATGCTCGCTGCCATCTCCAGTCGATAGAGACGGTTTGCGTTCTCGGGCATGAGCTGAAGCCCGCCAATCCCAGCAGCGATGTCAAATGGATCGTGTGCGGTTAGGACAGAGAGAAGTTCGCTCAGTTCGTCTACTGAGATTCCCACGGTACGCGTCGCAACCCCAAGAAGCGGAACTAACTGCCGCCTCTCTGCAGGATGGGCTCATGCGAGGAACGAATGAGGCGTTTCATTTCCTCCGGAAAGTTCCACACTGAAGTCCTGCCAGCACGACCTGTTCGTGGTGTCGGCGATCGTCCTCATCCCCGCGCCAGAACCCCCGGACGCGAAACCACCCGAACGCCACGTGCCGAGACAGACGCACGCTTCCACGCTATGTCCATCGTTGGATCGTCGCGCGCACAATTGCACGGCCCGAGGAACCGGCGTCTCGTGGTGCCATACAACCGTTTCGTGGTCGCCTCTGCGGGGTCCTTCCATCTCCCGTATGCCATGATAGAGGTGGCCCCCCTTCTTTGGACAGTTCGGCGGCTTGGGTAAGGTGGACTCCGGTGTCGTGATCATGCCGCCGCCTTCCGATGATACATCTCCATGGGCGTCCTGTCTCCGAGGGAGGAGTGGGGGCGCCGGTGGTTGTAGAGATGGAACCAGTCGCCGATCCCCTGCCGAGCCTCGGACCCTCCCTCGAACTCGTTCAGGTAGATGCACTCGTACTTGAGTGTGCGCCAGAGCCTCTCGATGAAGATGTTGTCCGTCCAACGGCCCCTGCCGTCCATCGAGATCCGAATGCCGGCGTCTTGGAGAACCTGCGTGAACTCATAGCTCGTGAACTGACTCCCCTGGTCCGTGTTGAAGATCTCCGGGCAGCCGTAGCGGGCGATCGCCTCCTGAAGCGCCTCGATGCAGAAGCTCGCGTCCAAGCTGTTCGAGAGGCGCCACGCCAGAACACTTCGGCTCGCCCAGTCCATGATCGCCACCAGGTACAGGAAGCCCCGCCGCATCGGGATATACGTCATGTCGGCGCACCAGACCTGGTCCGGCCGATCGATCGCGACGTTCCGCAAGAGATACGGGTAGATCTTGTGATCCGGATGGGGCTTCGATGTCTTCGGCGCCTGATCGATCGCCGCGATCCTCATCTTCCGCATCAAGCGCCGGATCCGCTTCCGCCCGACCGGATAGCCCTGCCGACGCAGATGACGCTTCATCTGGCGCGAGCCGCAGAACGGCGTCTCCAGGAACTGCTCGTCGATCCGCCGCATCAGCGCGAGATTGATCGCGCTCTCTCCCTTCGGCTCGTAGTAGTACGACGAGCGGGAGATGCTCAAGAGCTCGCACTGACGAGCGATGCTGAGCTTCGGATGCTGCGAGTCCACCCTCTCCGCCCTCCGGCCGGGACTCAGCGACGGAAGGCTCTGGCTAAAAAATCGTTCTCCACGCTGAGCTGACCGATCTTCTCGTGGAGCCGCTGGATCTCGGCATCCTTCTCGCCCGCCGCCGATCCGTTCCCCTTCACGAAAAGCTCCGGAAGTCGCTCCTTCGCCTGCTTCTTCCAAAGAGCGATCATGTTCGGATGGACGTCGTGCTTCTTGGCCAGCTCGGCCAGCGTCCGGTCGCCTACCAGAGCCTCCAGGGCCACACGGGCCTTGAACTCCGCCGAGAAACTCCGTCGCTTCGCCATGGTCTCTCCTCCTCAGGTCGGGAGAGTCCACCTTAGCAGACTGTCCGAATTTCGGGGACCAGCTCTGATTACCCTGCAGCGCGTGAACCGGTCACGAGGTGACTTCTGACCCCCCACCTGTGTACTGTCATCCTCGCTTCATGAAGTGCGAAAGAGAAGAGGGCACGGCATCCTCCGATACCGTGCCACGCTGTACCCCACTTCGGCAATCCTCACTCAGAGTCGTTCCGGTTTCCCGGAACGATTCACTCCCCTCCCCAACCCAGTCTTTCCATCATGCGATCACAAATCTCGACAAACGCGAGATTCAAGTGACATGACCTCTCGGTGCATTCCCAGAAGTGGGTCCGCATCCGCTTATACGTGCTTCGATGCCCGAGAACCCACCGCCCCGCACGAAGCGGGTCCCTATTCAGGTTGGTGACTACTCTTCTTAGGGATTAGAAAGAGCGTGCGGTACACTCGACAGGCACGGTCCGCCTTGTTCATCTTCTAGCCCCCCTTTGCACATTGCCGCTAGAATGCTTTCCCCGACTGCTGATTTCCTGATCAACTGAATACTAGCGCGCCGCTTACTTGGTGTCAACTCGGCCGAGTCCTACTCCTTGGCCGATCCTCATTACTGGTGGGGCTTTCTTTCCAACAGCTGCGTCGCCTGTGCGAGATGTACAACGCACTCATCACAGGTATGGATCTCATACGCATCCATAAACAGCCTCTTAGCCTCTTGAAGCGCTCTTCTGCGGGGAGCCCCCCTCGACACCTCCCCGATGCGAAGAAATAGAAATCCAAGAGTATCGATGACCCGAGCCCTGTCCTCTTGCAGGTTGTCACATTCCCTGACCTCGGAGATGCGCTTCTCAAGATTCTGCAGGAAGACTCGGATTCCCCGAATCTTCCCCTCAACGTCACGCCGTCGCCTTCCGACGGGGAGATGGGCGTCATAATAGATGGCCTTATGCCACAGCCACCCTGCGGTCACGCGATCCTTGAGCGCTATTGCCCTCTTCCGCCCCGCACCGAGCGAAGTGAGCGCTCTCTTCATCTGCGAGGACGCTGTGCGAGGTCGATACTCCCTACCGGGTGGCCGGGATCGGGGATCGCCGCTTCTCTTCCTTGTTTGGAACGTGCGCCGCGCCAGCTCGAACAGAGCAGTCGCCTCTACCCCGTAGAACCACGGGTAGCGGTACGGGCGAGGTACCCGCTTCAGACGGTTGATCACCACATCCCATCTTCCGATGGCGCATGCCAGGATCGCCTCTGCCTCGTACACGGCGACCGACTCGCTGTGTCCACTGCGTAAAGCACTTCTCACACACTCATTAAGATCCTGAGTCGCTCGCCGCCATTCTCGACATGCCAGATTCCTGTAGAATCCGACCAAGTCCTTCTCCCATTGGGGTACCTGCCTCCTGCTCCGGTACGCCTCTACCTTCCTCATACACGCGTCCCAGCGCCCGTAGTTGAACCGCGCGCTGAGTACCTCTTCTATAATGCTCGCCGTCCCGGGGGAGACGTCCACAATAAACGCCTCTCCCCATTCTTCTGACAGCATCTTGACGTCTTCTTCCGTTCGAGAATCGAGCACCCGGACTGTCTCCACAAGCCCAGACAAGCAAGAAGATAGGTCCTTCATGCCGCCCAGCAGAATCCTCCCGATCTCACGAACATCCCTAGCATCGTCATCGAGTAAGGTCCGGAGGCCCTCGATCAATCGTGCCGTCAGATCTGTGGCTCTGTTGATCTGCAGCCGCATTTCTTTCGGGAGAGCTATCTTCCCCTCGAGAATCGCCATTAGCTCGGCGTTTTCGGTTTCGATTTGCGCGTCGAGAACCCCTTTTGCCTCCAAACGCGCAACCTGAGAGGCAAACACCCGAAGGCATTCCTGTGCGTCGTCGAGGCGCTCCACGGTTGCAACATCGAGCTCCAATCCTCGATCAAGGAGACGTCTAAGTTCCTCCTTCGACTGAATCAGTTGGCCTCGAAGGTCTCTCCATCCCTGCAGATATTCCACATCAGCCTGACGTCCACTCTTCTCGGCCAGGCCTCGACGGCCGAACCACATTATCGCGTGAGCAATGTGCCCCAGTCGGATGAGCGGTATCCTAGTGCCGGATCCCAGCCGTGTCTCTGCCTCCCGCGCGAGGGCTTCCATGCCTGGAGTTTCGCTGAAGAGAGCGACCTCCCTCTCTCCACGAAGTCTCTCATTCAAGCGAATGGCTGTTGCCACGGCGGCGGCGTCGGCATGGTTCGTCCGTTTCCGTCCCGGCCGTCTTCTCTCGAAGAAGTTCAGCGCCTCCGCGAATACCGGATCGCTCCTCTGGATCGCGAACCGGCCATCCCCGGCGAGAGGCTTGCGGAGAGCCACCTCAAGTTCCAGCAGAAGCCCTCGTTCCCGAAGTCGCCTGAGCCGCCGCAGGGCGTATCGATGGCTCGCCAGATCCATCCCTCGATGCCTTATTGCGTTGAGGATGCGCGCCAATCCACTTATGTGTTCACGGATCTCTTCCTTCTCCTTGTCGCGCAGCGGCCTGTTCTCAGAGAAGTGCGCCAGAACCTGATGCTCAATCCCCGAAGTGTGCTCTTTGATCTCG
>JBDRFQ010000069.1:0-11341 GCA_043818685.1 Candidatus Eiseniibacteriota bacterium | reverse complement strand
CGGATCACGTGATCGACTACGGGAAGGAGGACTTCGCGCGCGCGGTGCGAACGATCACGAAGAAGCGCGGTGCGGACATCGTCGTCGAGCATGTCGGCGCGGCGACGTGGGAGGGGAGCGTTCGTTCCCTCGCGCGCCACGGGCGTCTCGTTACCTGCGGCGCGACCGCCGGCCACGAGGTCGCTCTCAACCTCCGGCTCCTCTTCTTCAAATCCCTCAGCCTTCTCGGATCGACAATGGGGAGCCGCGGGGAGTTCGTCGAGATCGTGCGGCATTTCGAGGAGGGACGTCTCCGGCCCGTGGTCGACCGGGTGCTTCCCCTCGGCGAGATCCGCGAGGGGCACCGGCTCCTGGAGGGGCGTGAGGTCTTCGGGAAGGTCGTTCTCGTTCCGTAGCCCGGGCTAACCGGAAGATGCCACGTCCCAGGCCCGGGGGCGCCCGTGGTACGATGGCGCGGGGTGCAGCACGGAAGAGGCGCCTCTCTCCGTTCGATCGAGTCAACAAGAGTGGATCGTAGATGTACGTCGATTTTCACAACGACACGGTCCTCAAGATCGTCTACGGCGGAGAGGACTTCAGGCGAGGAAGCCCCAGCCTCCACGTCGATCTCCGGAAGATCCTCTCGCTGGAAAAGCCCCTCACGCTCTTCTTCGCCGCCTGGGTCGATCCGGTCTTCGAGGGGGAGCAGGCCCTCTTGCAGGCCCTCGCACTCCTCCGTCGAATCCGCGGAATCGTCTCCGATTGCCCCGAGCATCTCCGGATCGCGGGGAACATGAAGGACGCCGAGGAGAGTGTCCGGAGCGGAAGGACCTCGGTCGTCCTCGCGGTCGAGGGGGGGCAGGCGATCAACAATGATGCGGGGAACATCGACCGGCTCCGCGAAGCGGGCGTGCGCCTCATGACCCTGAGCCATCTTGAGTCTCCCCGCTGGGTCGGAAGCTCTCACGGCGGCGCCGACCGTGGCCTCGACTCCCTCGGGAGAGACGTGGTTGGCGCCATGAACCGGGCCGGCATGATCGTGGACGTCGCCCACGCGTCCGAACGGTCGATCCGGGACGCGGCGCGCACGTCGGCGCACCCGATCGTCTCCTCTCACAGTTGCGCGAAGGGCGTGTTCGACACGGAGAGGGGCCTCTCGGACGATGCGATTCGGACGATCGCCGCGACCGGCGGCGTGATCGGCGTCATGTTCTTCCCGGGACAGCTGACCGAGGTGGACGCCGGGAAGGGAGGATCGCTCGAGTGGATCATGGAGGAGTTCGCCCGGATCAACCGGGATCCCGGCCTGACGCCCGAGGAGAAGGCCCAAATGAAGCTCCCTCTCGTCGCCGAGAAGTACCCGCGGCCGGAGAGGCTTCCCGGTGTCGAGGCGGTGTTCCGGCAGATCGACTACATGCTCCGCATCGCCGGCGAAGACCACGTCGGGATCGGCTCCGACTTCGACGGGATCCCGTACGGCTGCTCGGATCTCGAGGACATCGGGAAGCTGGGCACCCTGGTCGATCTCATGCGGCGGAGCGGCTACTCCGAGGAGCGTGTCGCGAAGATCATGGGAGCGAACGCGGCGAGGGTGATGCGGGAGGTGATGGGGTAGGACGGACGTTCCGGCGCCGATCCGCAGGAGCGCACGGGCCCGGCGCCTGCGGAACGGTCCCTATCCGACTTTCCCGTCCTCGTCGACGTCGATTCCGTGCATCTCCTCGATCTTCTTGACGAGGGCGCGCAAGGTGCTCTGCGTCGCCGCGAGACGGTTCTCGAGATCGAGAACCCGGTCCTCGACCGAGTCGGACTTCCGTTTCTGCCCGTACATCAGGCCGGTCTGGAGGATCTCCCAAAGAACTCCCATTTCACTCCTCGCTTTGCGCCGGGCGCGGTTCGCGATCATTCTACCCGGCTTCGTCCTCCGGGACGAGAGCGTTTCGCGCTCTGGACAGTGGCCGGTTCGGTGCCATAGTGGGGGCGGGGGAGTTCCCGGATCGGGGCGTTCCCTCCCTCGCCGGCGGCATCGGGCTTTCAGCAAGGAGGATACAATGCGCATCGCGCTTCTCTGGACAATGGTGTTGGTCGTGTCCGCCGGCTGGGCGGCCGAGGACCGGATGAACTCGCCTCTCCCGGAGCCGGTCGGTCGCTTCCCCTTCGATCTCGCCAGGAACCGCGTCGTTCTTCCGGTCCGCATCGGCGGCGCGGAGCCTCTCGACGTCATCCTCGACACGGGGATGGGCTTCGACGGGGTTTACTTGTTTCACCGGGAACTGATCGAGCGAATCGGCGGGGAGGAGTTCATCGAGGTGCGCGTGCCCGGCGCGGGGAGCGGCGAGGCGTCGACGGCGCTCATGGCGGACTCGGCAACGATCTCATGCGGGGACGTGGTGTTCGAGAACCAGAGGGTGATCGTCTCGACGAGCGGCGCGACGCAGGGCTTCCCGACCGACGGGGTGATCGGCTGGACTTTGCTCGGGCATCACGCGGTCGAGATCGACTACGACGAAGAGCGCGTCACGCTTCACGAGCCGGGCGGGTGGTCTCCCGATTCGTCTTGGGAGCGGCTCGACCTCACGCTCACGAAGAACATCCCGTGGATCCTCGCGGCGGTCGCGGTCGAAGATGCCGAGCCGGTTTCGTCGGACGTCTACATTGATCTCGCCGCGGGGGAGGCGATCGAGATCCTCGTCCGGCCGGAGATGAAGTTCCCGGTTCCGGTTGGTCTGGAGGAGAAATACGTGGGGACCGGTCTCAGCGGGGACATCCACGGGGGCATCGGGAGGGTCGCGCGAATCCGAATCGGGAGCTTCGAGCTGAGAGACGTTCTCGCCGCCTTCGTTCCGGCGGAGGTGCGGTCGAAGCAGGAGGGGGCGGACGCCGTGCTCGGCGGCGATCTCCTGCGCCGCTTCAACGTCGTGTTCGATTACGCGGGGGGCGCCCTCTTCCTCAAGCCGAGCCGGCACTACGCCGAGCCGTTCGGGGAGTAGTGGCTCCCGCCGTTCTCTTCTTGTACTTGTGGTCGGGCACCCGCCCCAACCGCGACACGCGATCCCCGGCTCGGTCTTATTCCTAACAAATTGACAGGGCGTCGATTACAGGATCCATCCTCAACACCTCTCGAACCTCCTCTGGTCTCGGCCGCCGAAACTGCTACAATTGCGGCGGGCGAGTTCGCGGTGGCTGCCTGGCACCATCTCTGATTCCTACACACCGAGGGTGGTGTTTCTTTCCCCGTCTCTCTCCCGGGGGGAAGGATGATCGGCCGGACGATCTCTCACTATCGGGTTCTCGAGAAGCTCGGCGAGGGGGGGATGGGTGTGGTGTACCGGGCCGAGGACACGAAGCTCGGTCGCACGGTCGCGCTCAAGTTCCTTCCACCGGAGCTCACGAAGGACTCGGAGGCGAAGCAGCGCTTCGTTCGGGAGGCGCAGTCAGCATCCTCGCTCAGCCATCCCCACATCACGACCATCTACGAGATCGACGAGGCGGAGGGTCTCACCTTCATCGCGATGGAGTGTATCGAGGGGGGGAGCCTGAAGAAGAAGATCCACGCGGGACCTCTCCCTCTGGACGAGGCGATCGGCGTTGCGATCCAGGTCGCGGAGGGGCTCCAGGAGGCGCACGAGAAGGGGATCGTTCACCGGGACATCAAGCCGGACAACGTGATGGTGACGCCGAAGGGTCAGGCGAAGATCATGGACTTCGGTCTGGCCCGTTCGGCGGGGAAGACGACGCTGACGAAGGAGGGGACAACGCTCGGGACGGTGGCGTACATGTCGCCGGAGCAGGCGCGCGGGGAGGCGGTCGATCACAGGACGGACATCTGGTCTTTGGGCGTCGTTCTCTACGAGATGATCACCGGGCGGCTGCCGTTTCGTGGGGATCACGAGCCTGCGATCGTCTACTCGATTCTGAACGAGGACCCGGAGCCACCGACGGCGGTTCGGACGGGCGTCCCGATGGAGCTCGAGCGGATCGTGGGGAAGTGTCTGGCGAAGGAGGCCGGGGGGCGCTTTCAACGCGCGGACGAGCTTCTGGTGGATCTTCGGTCGCTGGCGCGAGGTTCGGAGCGTGCGGCGACGGCACCGAGGCCGGAGAAGCGGGAGCGCTCGCGTGTCCGAACGGTTCTCATCGCGGTCGGCGTTCTGGTAGCGTTCGCGGCGGCATCAGCCGTCATCCAACGGATCTTCTATCGTGGAGCCCCTTCGGCGATCGACTCGATCGCGGTGCTCCCGCTCGAGAACCTCTCCGGAGACCCCGAGCAGGAGTACTTCGCCGACGGGATGACCGAGGCGCTCATCGCGGACCTCGCGAAGATCAGCGCCCTTCGTGTGATCTCGCGCACGTCGGCGATGCGCTACAAGGGAACGGACAAGTCCCTGCCGCAGATCGCGCGCGAGCTGAATGTGCAGGCGATCGTCGAAGGAGCGGTGGTGCAGGCGGAAGGCCGTGTGCGCATTACCGCCCAGCTGATTCATGCTCCCGCGGACAAGCACCTCTGGGCGGAGAGCTACGAGCGCGATCTCACGGACGTTCTCGCCCTGCAAGGCGCCATCGCCCGCGCCATCGCCCAAGAGATACGGGTCGCCTTGACGCCGCAGGAGGAGGCCCGCCTCACGAGCGCCCGCCGCGTGAATCCCGAGGCTTTCCAGCTCTACCTGACCGGACGCTACCATCTGGATAAGCGATCCGGAGAGGGACTCCGAAAAGCCGTCGAGTTCTTCCGGGAATCGATTGAGAAGGACCCGGCCTACGCAGAGGCGTATGCGGGACTGGCCGATTCTTACACTCTCCTTGCCAACTACGGTTTTCTTCGTCCCATGGAGGTTCTTCCCAAGGCGAAGGCGGCGGCGCTCCAGGCGCTCGAGATCGACGAGACGATCGCCGAGGCGCACACCTCGTTGGCCAGGATCCGGATGGCGTACGACTATGACTGGGATGGGGCCGAGCGGGGATTCCAGCGCGCCATCGAGCTGAACCCCGGTCATGCGCTCAGCCATCAGTGGTACGCCGCTCTGCTGTGCGCGAAAGGGCGGCTAGACGAGGCCTTCGCCGAGAAGAACCGAGCTCAGGAGCTGGATCCTCTCTCGCTCAGCGCGAGGAGGGGCAGTGCATTCATCTACTACTTCCAGCATCGATACGACGAGGCGATCGCAGAAACCCGCAAGGTTTTGGAGATGGATCCCGGTCTCGAAGCCGCCTACTGGGACCTTGGACTGGCCTTTGTGAAGAAGGAAATGCACCAAGAGGCGATCGCGGCGTTCGAGCGAGGTGTGATTCTTTCCGGATCCGGTCCGTCTCTTCTGGCGGGGCTGGGGTATGCCTACGGCATGGCGAAATTCCAAGCCGAAGCCCTGGAGGTTCACCGCGGCCTCATGGCGAGGGCGGAACGGGAGTATGTCTCTCCCTACGACCTGGCCATACTCGCCGTCGGGCTCGGAGAGAAGGACGAGGCCTTAACATGGCTGGAAGAGGGCTTCGCTGTGCGTGCGGGTGGCATGTCTTACGTCGGCGTGGACCCGGTCTTCGACCACCTGCACGACGATCCACGCTTCGAGGAGCTGCTGAACAACCTAGGGCTGGAGCCATGATCGGGCAGACAATCTCGCACTACCGCATTCTCGAGAAGCTCGGCGAGGGGGGGATGGGTGTGGTGTACAAGGCGGAGGACACGAAGCTGGACCGGACGGTGGCTCTCAAATTCCTCGCGGCGCGTGCTCTCGGGGACCGGGAGGAGCGGGAGCGTTTCATCCATGAAGCGAAGGCGGCGGCGGCCCTCTCGCATCCGAACATCTGCACGATTCACGAGATTGGGGAGCACGAGGGGCATCCGTTCATCGCGATGGAGTGCGTGGAGGGGGAGAGCCTAAAGGCGCGGATCCAGCGGGGTCCATTGAAGATCGAGGAGGCGGTGGATATCGGGATCCAGGTGGCGGGTGGCCTCCAGAAGGCTCACGAGAAGGGGATCGTCCACCGGGACATCAAGTCGGCGAACATTATGCTCACGCGGGACGGCCGTGCGAAGATCATGGATTTTGGTTTGGCGAAGTCGAAGGCGCGGACGACGCTGACGGAGAGGGGGACGACGCTCGGGACGGTGGCGTACATGTCTCCGGAGCAGGCGCGTGGTGAGGATGTGGACGGGCGGACGGACATCTGGTCGCTGGGCGTCGTTCTCTACGAGATGGTGACGGGCCGGTTGCCGTTCCCGGGGGATTTCGAGCAGGCGGTGGTGTACGCGATTCTGAACCAGGACGCGCAGCCGGTGACGGGGGTTCGGACAGGCGTTCCGATGGAGCTCGAGGGTGCGATCGGTCGTTCGTTGGAGAAGGACGCGGGGGAGCGTTACCAGACCGCGGGGGACCTTGCGGCGAAGCTCCGGCACGTGCAGAGGACGGTGTCCGGTTCGGCGAGCGGGATCCGTCCGGCGGCCCCGCCCGCGAAGGCGCGTCGATCGCGCTGGGTTATCCCTGCGGCACTCTTCGGGGTCGTCGCCCTCGCGGCTCTTGGCCTCTTCCTCGGAAGAAGCGCGTGGATCGAGCGCCCGCCCGACGCGGTGGCGGCCGAGAACACGCTCGCCGTCATGTACTTCGACAACCTCGCCGACCCGGAGGACCCGCAGCGCTTCGGCGAGATCGCGGCGAACCTCCTCATCACCGACCTCTCGGAGTCCCGCTTCATCCAGGTCGTCTCCAGCCAGCGACTCTACGACGTCCTCAAGCTCCTCGGGAGAGAGGGGACGAAGAGAATCGACCGCGAGGTCGCCTCGGAGATCGCCGAGAAGGCGGGCGCGAAGTGGATGCTCCTCGGAAGCATCCTACAGACGAACCCCGAGATGATCATCACCTCTCAGCTCGTCGAGGTGGGAAGCGGGCGCGTCCGGGCATCGCAGCGCGTCGCTTGCGGGGCGGGAGAGGGGATCTTCTCCCTGGTCGACCGGCTAACCGTCGAGGTGAAGAACGACCTGGCGCTCCCAGCGGCGGCGGAAGATGAGCAGGACCGGCCGGTGGCGGAGGTGACCACCCACTCGACCGAGGCGTACCGCGCCTACCTGGAAGGGGTCGACTTCTTCTACAAGGTCTACCTAACGGAGGCCGAGGAGAAGTTCCGCGAGGCGATAGGGTACGACTCGACCTTCGCGATGGCATACGCGTGGCTCGGGTTCCTGGAGCACGAGCGCGGGTACAAGACGGAGTCGCGCGAGGAGACGATGGCCAAGGCCCTGAAGTACTCGGAAGGGGCCGGTCGGAAGGAGAAGTACTTCATCGCCGGAGTCGCGGCGCTTGTATCGGGGGACTGGCGCCAGGCGATCCGGCATCTGGAAGCCCTCGCCGAAGAGTATCCCGACGAGAAGACGACGTACTTCTGGCTGGGCATCTGCTACTTCCTCGACGCCGGTGAGCCCGAGAAGGCCGCACGCGTCTTCGAGAGGGCGATCGAGGTCGATCCGCTCTACAAGGAAGCCTACAACATGCTCGCCTACTGTCACGAGCGGATGGGCGATCTCCCGGCAGCGATCGCGGCGCTCGACCGGTACATCGCCCTCGCCCCCAACGAGGCGAACCCGTACGACACCCGCGGCGATCTCTACGCGTACAACGGACAGGTGGATCGAGCGATCGAATCGTATCGCAAGGCCCTGGAGAAGAAGCCGGACTTCGTCGGTTCCCTTCGGAAGCTCGGCAAGATGTATCTGATCAACGGGCGCTACGAGGAAGCGGAGAGCTGCTATGAGCAGCTCGCATCGAGCCCCGCACCGGATGTGCGTGCGCGTGGGAGAAAGCTCCTCGCCTACGTTCCCATGAACCGGGGCGAGCTCGATCGGGCGCTTCGGATCCTCGGGGACGGCATCGCCGCAGACGGAGCGGATGGGATGATCGGAAGGGAGACCGCGGAGAAGCACATGGCGAGGGCGCTGGTCTACGAAGAGAAGGGGGACGCCCGCCTGGCGCTGGCGGAGCTCGATCGCGGCGAAGCGATCTGGAAGGAGGAAGAGCCCACCGAGCGGGCCCGATGGACGTACCGCCGCGTCCGTCTCCTCGCGAAGGCCGGTGAGGTCTCGCGGGCGGAGGACCTGCTTCGAAGCATGAAGACGGACCTCGAGGCGACAACCCCCGCCCTGATGGGCTACTTCTACTGGGCGTCCGGCTCTCTGGCGCTGGTCAAGAAGGACCCGAAGGCCGCTGCGGGACTCTTCGAGGAAGGCCTGCGGATCCCCGATGCATGGGGGGTCCCCCTCGATGCGAACTGTCTTCTGGCGGAAGCATGTCTGGGTTCGGGTGATCCGGACCGGGCGGCGGCCGTTTTGGAGAGGGCGCTCTCCAGACACGACTACCACTCCGCGGAATGGCCCCTGTGGCGTGCGAAAGGACTATACCTCCTCGGGCTCGCGTACGAGGAGTCCGGGCGGAGCGCCAAGGCGGGCGAGCAGTACGAGAAGTTCCTCGCGATCTGGAAGGATGCAGATACCGGGCTTCGCGAGATCGAGGACGCCCGCGGGCGGGTGTCCCGTCTCAGGAGCTGACCGGGAGAGAGCGGGTCGCGGCAAGTCGCCGCCCCGAGGGATATCAATGATCGGCCGGACGATCTCGCATTATCGTGTGCTAGAGAAGCTCGGCGAGGGGGGGATGGGTGTGGTGTACCGGGCGGAGGACACGAAGCTCGGCCGCACGGTCGCTCTCAAGTTCCTCCCGCCGGAGCTGACGAAGGACCCCGAGGCGAAGCGGCGCTTCGTGCACGAGGCGCAGGCGGCCTCCGCGCTCGATCATCCGAACATCTGCACGATCCACGAGATCGACGCGGTCGAGGGTCTCACCTTCATCTCGATGGCGTGCATCGAGGGGGAGAGCCTGAAGAAGAAGATCGGGGCGGGGCCTCTCCCGATCGATGAGGCGATCGGCGTTGCGATCCAGGTCGCGGAGGGGCTCCAGGAGGCGCACGAGAAGGGGATCGTCCACCGGGACATCAAGCCGGACAACGTGATGGTGACGCCGAAGGGTCAGGCGAAGATCATGGACTTCGGTCTGGCCCGTTCGGCGGGGAAGACGACGCTGACGAAGGAGGGGACGACGCTCGGGACGGTGGCGTACATGAGTCCGGAGCAGGCGCGTGGGGAGGCGGTCGATCACCGGACGGACATCTGGTCGCTGGGTGTCGTTCTCTATGAGATGGTGACGGGTCGGCTGCCGTTTCGTGGGGACCACGAGCCGGCGGTGATCTACTCGATCCTGAACGAGGATCCGGAGCCACCGACGGCGGTTCGGACGGGCGTCCCGATGGAGCTCGAGCGGATCGTGGGGAAATGTCTGTCGAAGGAGGGGGGGGGGCGTTACCAGCACGCGGACGAGCTTCTGGTGGATCTTCGGGTGCTCGGGAGAGGTTCGGAGCGCGCGGCGCCGGTGCCGAGGCCGGAGAAGCGGGAGCGCTCGCGCCTCCGAGTGGTTCTCATCCCGGCGGCCGTGGTCCTCGTCGTGGCCGCCGGTCTCGTGTCCTGGTACTTCGGGCCTTCCAGGGAGAGCACGGTTTCCGAGCGCAAGATGCTCGTTGTTCTGCCTTTCAAAAACCTGGGATCACCCGACGACGAGTACTTTTCCGACGGGATTACGGAAGAGATCACGAGCCGCCTCGCCTCTCTTCACGGGCTCGGGGTGATCTCCCGAACGAGCGCCACAAAGTACAAGGATACAGAGAAGACCCTGAAGCAGATCGGAGACGAGCTCAACGTCGACTTTGCCCTCGAGGGGACGATTCGGTGGGAAAAGGCGGGCGACGTGAACAGGGTCCGTATCACCCCCCAGCTGATCCGTGTGAGCGACGATACCCATCTCTGGTCGAACTGCTACGAGCGGCCGCTCACGGGCGTCTTCGAGGTGCAGGCCGACATCGCCGGCAAGGTGACCGAAGCGCTCAACATCACGCTGCTCGAGCCGGAACGCCGTTCTCTCGAGTCGAGACCGACCGACAACCTCGATGCCTACCAGGCCTATCTGCGGGGGCTCGATCTCTCGAAGCGGCGCGAGTGGAAGGAGGAAGATGTCCGCCTTGCGGTCCGGATGTTCGAACGGGCCGTCGAGCTGGATCCCGGGTTCGCCCTCGCCTACGCCGAACTCGCCATGGTGCACATCGCCCTGCATCGGGTCCTCTGGGACTACACGAAGGAGCGGCTCGAGCTTGCGAAAGAGGCTGCGGACAAGGCGCTCTCCATCGATCCACGCCTTCCCGAGGGGCATCTCGCGCTCGGGTGCTATTACTACTGGGGATACACGGATCATGAGCGGGCGCTGGAAGCGCTTTCCGTCGCTCGGGAGGATCGTCCGAACGACACGCGGGTACTTCTGGCGATCGCGGAGGTCTGGCACGGGCAGGGGAAGTTCGAGGAAGCCCTCGATCTGCTCCAAAAGGCCCTCCAGCTGAACCCGAGGGATCCGGACCAGGCCCTGCAAGTCGCCTGGGCGCTCGAGTTGGCCGGACGACCGAGGGAGGCGATCCCATATTTCGATTGTGCCATCTCGCTGGCTCCGGATATGGAGCTCGCGTATGCGGACAAGGCGAGAAACTACCTTGACTATCAGGGCGACATCGCCGAGGCCCGCAAGATCGTCGAGGGGCTCCCCTCCCGCTCGCACCTTGCGTCCGTCTACGCTCTCTTCTTCGTCGAGCTCTACGACCGCAACTACCGAGCCGCCTTGGACGCGCTCGCCTCGCCGCTCACCGAGTCCACGCTCTCGCCCTTCTACACGAGTTGGACCGCGGTGTGGAGGGGGTTCGCGCTCGAGCTCCTGAACGAGCCGGACCGGGCCCGCTCCGCGTACGAAGAAGCCAAGGCCAGACTGGAAGAGCGGGTTATCGAGCAGCCGGGCGACTTCTTCTCCCACGCGGTTCTGGGCCTCGCCTACGCCGGGCTCGGGCGGAAGGAGGACGCGATCCGCGAAGCGATGCGCGGGACGAAGCTCCACCCGGTCTCGAAGGACGTCGCATACGGGCCCCTTCTCGTCGAGGATCTCGCCTGGGTCTACGTGATGGTTGGGGAGTACGAGCGGGCGCTCGACGAGATCGAGTACCTCTTGACGACGCCGCAGCTCACGGTCTGGGAACTTCGCTTCAGCCCGCAGTGGGATCCGCTGCGCGGCCATCCGCGCTTCAAGGCGCTGATTGAGGAAGGCTCGGAACGTGCGCTCTGATTGAAGGCACGGGGACAACGTGTGACGACTCAGCCGGGCTCGGCATCGGGTGGTTGATGGCTGTTGGAGCCCGTGGACCGAAGGGAGGACGAGATGTTCTTGCGACTTGTTCACGCAAAAGCGAAGGAGAGCGACTTCCCATCCATCGCCGGCATCTACGAAAAGGCGATCCTCCCGCG